>JAZRAY010000325.1:0-3376 GCA_045634805.1 Succinivibrio sp.
TCCGACTTGGTAAAAAAGTCCTGAGAGTTGGAGTCGGTGCTCCTGGCAGTGGCTATGAGACTTATGTTACTCAGCTAAATGAACAGCTTGAAAAGAACGATAGTTCACTAAGGCTAAAACCGGTCTACACAAAAAATTCAGGAGCATCCGTAAGACTATTAAACTATGTTCTTCTGGATCTCTCACTTGTTGAGGGAACTGCTTTAGATAAAGCACTTAAGGTTGAACCGGATGAAACCTCCGCAGTTGATATCGCCAGATTCTCAGATAATAAATACAACGTTCTCAACGATGGAGATGAAGTAAAGGAGAACTTCGCTACAGTTGCAGATTTATATGACAAAACTCTGCATATTGTTGCACTGAAAGATTCTCCACTGGATGAATTCACAGATATCTATAACAGCCGTCTGGTTATCGGAAGTGATGATTCCTATTCAAAGTTAATCTGTGAACAGGTGCTAAGAACCAATGCTGCCAAAAATGAATTTACCCTTAATACAGATTTCACCAATGTAGAAAATGCCCTTATTAAGCTTAAGGAGAAAAAAGCAGATATAGCCTTTATTTTTGACAGGGTTCCATCAGATAAGCTTCTGAAATTCTCAAAGGAGAACAGGGTCAAGATGTTATCTGTACCTGAATCAAAAATGCATGAAATCATTGCAGGAGATTCTTGTTTTTCACAGAGAGATATCAGTGCTGATGTCTATCCGGATATAGGAAATGATATCAAAACTATGGACATGGAGGTTCTAATGATGGCAAGTATCTATCTTGAAGATGATACTGTTGAAGAACTCTTCAAAAAAGGAATCATGGGCAATAAAGCTTTGAGTGAAGAGGAATACAGGAAAAAACTTCTTCATGCGGGAAAATCCTTGCATAACGTTGGTTTTCACGAAGGAGCCTATGAATTTTTCAAGGAAAACGGAATTGATGTAAAGGCCACGACTGTTGGTGAATCAATTATAAAAATGAATCTTATCGCCGGTCAGGACTAAGGAAGTATTATGCTGCAAATTATCAATCTTGATCTGTTTGAAACCCTGGCTCTTGCTGTGGTGGTTCTGTTCTTAGGAATGTTCCTGAAGAAAAAGATAGTCTTCCTTGAAGAGTACTGTATTCCATCCCCTGTAATCGGTGGTCTGGTTATAGCTCTTGTAAACTACATCTTCTATCTTTGCGGATATGCGTTTGCATTTAATGAAACCATTGAAGATCTGTGTATGGTTGTGTTCTTTACCACCATTGGGCTTCAGGTTGATCTGAGAATCATTAAAAAAAGCTTCTTAACCCTGATAATCCTTCTTGTGTGCGTATTCGTGCTGATTGTCCTGCAGAATATTATCGCATTAGGTACTGCCTATGTATTAAAGGGAGATATGCTCAACGCTCTGACCGCAGGCTCAATTTCAATGATGGGAGGTTCTGGTGTTGCAGAAATAGTCGGACCGGTACTAGAGGATTTCAGACTTGAAAACGGACAGAATCTTGCCTACGGAATGTGTACATTAGGATTTATTACTTCTGCTCTGATAGGAGGTCCTCTTGGCCGTTATCTTATTAAGAAGCACAATCTGAAACCTAGTTTGGAGCAATCAAAAGATACGCCTCCTAAGAAGGTAAATACAGATGAAAAGGAAACTCCAAAACTTCCATTCCAGGCTAAGCTTGCAAAGGTAATCTACAGAATACTTATTATCATGGGTCTGGGTATGGTGCTTTGCGATGTTCTATCTGTTTTCGGACCTGTTCTGCCGGATTATATAGGAGCAATGTTCGTTGCGATTGTTGTTCGAAACCTGGGAGATATAACAGGAAAACTGCCTGTCTATCCAGTCGAGCTCAATTACATCGGAGCCTTAAGCCTGTCACTGTTCCTGGCAATTGATTTTATGAATATCGCCATCTGGCAGCTATCTGTAATCAATGTTACCCAGATAATCATCTTTGTCCTCCAGTTCATACTGATTACAGCAGTGGCTTTCTTTGTAGTTTTCAGAATTACAGGAAAGGACTACGATGCTGCAATTATCTCAGCTGCAAGCTGTGGATTTGGTCTTGGAGCATCCTCCAGCGCCATTTCAAACATGATGGTTCTGGTAGGTAAATTTGGTCCATCAATAAAATCATTCCTGCTTGTACCTATAGTAGGAACTCTGCTTGCAGATGCCATGAACAGCATAGTTATCTACGTTATTCTCTGGCTGATTTGATATTCAAAAAGAAGTCTGCTGAATGAGAATTGAGCTATTGAATGGTATCACTGATACCATTCATAGCTATAGAAAAATATAATTCTGATTTCTCGACTCTGACGTTTTCAGAGAGAAAACTACACGGAAGAATTAAGCCTAAGAAGCTAGGCCATCATGAACATGCTCTGAGCAATCATCACACTGATCATACCGTCTTCTTCTGTTTCAGGAATCTCACTTCTTCCCTGAAGAATTTCTGTTGCGGCATTATCAACTGGTCTATCAGGCTCATCAAATGCAGTATATGTTCTAGAAGGAGTCTCCTGTACTGAAGATGAACTTGGGGAAGCAGAGGAAACAGTGCTCTTATTTTCGACAGCAGCCTTTGAACTTACGCTGTTTTCAGCAAAAATAATATTAAGGATGTTTTCGTTTAAAAAGGATCTGAAACTATTCCCCTCTTCAATAAAAGTCTTCACTGAGCTTTTAAAAGTTTCAGGAGAGAAGGTATCAAACATAACATCGTAGCAGAGCCACAAAACCGCAGTGTCACTGTCATAGGTAAGTCTTATATTATGATAGCGGCCGCCAAACATATTCAAAGACAGCAGCCTCTCGAACACTTCAGGATTGACAACAGATTTCTCGCCTATGTTCTCACAGCTCATATAAAGCATAACAGAACCCTCTCCTATGCTCATATAAAGATAATCACCTTGTGGCATAAGAGTACTTGAAATACCGTCACTGTCAAATTTGGAAAGCTTAGGATCTGCAGATGATTCAATAAGCTTATTGAGCTGTTCAATATCCATAAGAAGCCCTTAATGTTTTTTATTGACTCTACTTTTGATTGTAGCCCTAATTAAGAGAAAAACCAAAACTCTAATCTCGTTTTGGGATCTTTGCAGAATCTTATTTAATAAGGGAAAAGCAGACAAAAAAAATCTCCTCCGGTTTTTGCCAGAGGAGATGAAAAATACCCAATTAAAAAGTAATTTTATAAAGACTCTTCGGTGAACTCTTCAGAATCAAGCTCGCCTTCCATCTTGGTAACGCAGATAGCAGTGAAAGCATCACCGATTACGTTAGCAGAAGTACGGATCATGTCTAACAGACGATCGATACTTGCAATCAGAGCAACAGCCTCCAGAGGGATACCAACCTGAGTGAAT
>JAZRAY010000326.1:0-3509 GCA_045634805.1 Succinivibrio sp.
GGTCGAGTTTAGAACTGATTAAGGATTCAGAATGGTTGGTCCTGAATGTTCCTCAAGATTTGGATAGTCAAGATTGTAGTGTAATCCACGAGACTCTTTTCTCATCATTGCTGATTTAACAATAATCTCTGCTACATCAAGAAGATTTCTAAGCTCAAGAAGATTTCTTGTTACTCGGAAATTAGAGTAATACTCATGAACTTCCTTCTTTAGAAGTTCAATTCTATGCATTGCTCTTTCAAGTCTCTTGTTGGTTCTTACAATTCCAACATAATCCCACATGGTAAGTCTTAGTTCATGCCAGTTATGGGTAATAATGACTTCCTCATCAGAATTGGTTACCTGGCTTTCATCCCAGTCTGGAATATTAGCAATCTCTGCATCAGACAGATGTTTCAGAATATGGGTTGCTGCAGCTTTACCGTATACAACACATTCTAAAAGAGAATTAGAGGCCAGTCTGTTTGCTCCGTGAAGACCGGTATATGCACATTCACCAACAGCATACAGATTCTCAATATCTGTTCTTGCGTTGTTGTCTACCATGATACCGCCACATGTAAAGTGGGCTGCAGGTACAATTGGAATTGGACGCTTGGTAATATCAATACCAACCTTCAGACAGCGTTCGTAGATTGTTGGGAAGTGCTTCTTAACGAATTCTGGTTCCTTGAAGGAGATATCAAGATACATGCAGTCTGCACCGAGTTTCTTCATTTCATGATCGATTGCTCTTGCAACAATATCTCTTGGTGCAAGTTCAAGTCTTTCATCATAATCCTTCATAAATCTGGTGCCGTCAGGTCTCTTTAACTGAGCACCTTCGCCTCGTAAGGCTTCTGTCAGCAGAAAGTTTCTGTCAGCATCGCAGAAAAGGGTGGTAGGGTGGAACTGGTTAAACTCCATGTTTGCCACACGGCAGCCTGCTCTATAGGCCATTGCGATACCGTCACCTGAAGAAACTTCAGGGTTGCAGGTGTACTGGTAAACCTTTGAGGCTCCACCGGTACATAGTGCTATAAATTTTGCTGAAATGGTTTCTACGTGACTTGTTTCGTTGTTCAGTACATATGCGCCGATTACTCTGTTTCCAGGTAAACCAAGTTTTCTTGTTGTAACAAGGTCAATTGCGTTATGTTTTTCAAGAAGTGTAATGTTTGGATGCTTTCTTGCGAGATCTGTTAGAGTTTCCTGAATTGATCTGCCAGTATGGTCCTCTGCGTGGAAGATTCTTCTGTGAGAGTGTCCGCCTTCTCTGTGCAGATGATATGGTGACTGTTCGTCTGTTGCTTTTTCTTCCTTAAGATCGAAAGGAACTCCTGAGTCAATCAGCCACTGAATTGCATCGTGGGCATTTTTAGCAACAAATTCAACTGTTTTTTCATCGCAGAGGTATCCTCCGGCTATGCAGGTATCCTTTATATGTGCTGCGATGCTGTCATCATCGTCTTTAATGTTGTAAACACCAGCAATACCACCCTGAGCATAATTTGTGGATCCAGCGCAAGCTGTTTCTTTAGAAAGAACAATTACCTTGGTTTTCTCTGCAAGACCTAAAGCAAGAGTCAGACCTGCAGCACCGCTGCCGATAATAAGGCAGTCTGTTGTATAGTTCATATTATTATCCTAAGGCGCATAAGCGTCGATATTGAATGAATGTTTGATCTAGCTTGAAGATTCTACAACGGGTTATTGTGTTTTTGTAGATTCAATATATTGTTACAGGTCTATGCACCATATAAGTACATATATACTTAGTGTATAAATCCTACTTTTATGCTCTGTTACTTGCTTTAGAATGCTGAGAATGTCAAAATTACTTAATTAGATGAAGAATAAGCAAAATTTTTGTGATTAACATCATAGTTTAATGATCTGTTAAATTTTTTTTGAACTTTAAAAAAAACTCTTGGTCAAAAAGGTAAAGGTAAAACGATGGCATCCGATGAAAATTTACAAAAAGCCTCAAGCGATGAGGCTCTTGTTAAGCGGGTGCAGCAAGGAGATGTTGGCGCCTACAACATACTGGTAATTAAGTACCAGCATAAAGTTGCTCAGATTATTTCTAAGTTTGTTGGAAATTCTGCTGATGTTAACGATGTTGCACAGGAAGCTTTTATAAAAGCATACAAGGCGATTAACAATTTCCGAGGCGAAAGTTCGTTTTATACCTGGCTGTATCGAATTGTAGTGAACTCCGCTAAGACTTATTTAGAGTCTAACAGCAAGCGAAAAAATCACATTGACGTAGATTCAGAAGAATTTCAGTCAATTGATGCTCAGGGTGTTCTTACAAGCAGAGAGTCGCCAGATAAAATAATAGAATCGCAAGAATTACAGCAAGTTATATTAAGTGCGATGAAGGAACTTCCTGAGGAGCTGAGACAGGCAATAATGCTGAGGGAAGTTGAGGGAATGTCCTACGAGGACATGGCAGGTTTACTGCAGATCCCGATTGGAACTGTAAGATCAAGAATCTTCAGAGCCAGACAGTTCATCGAGGAAAGAATGTCTAGATTTGCTGGAAAGTAACGATTTACTTTAGGAGTAACTATGATGAATTTTCAGAATGTTGACAAAGAAGAGCTAAAATCTGCTTTGTATGACGGAGAGAATTTACCAGAAGGAAAGCTGAATCTTTCAGAGAATGATGTTGAGCATATCCAGAACTGGTCATTGATTGGCGCAACTCTCAGAAACGAAATGTCTGACAGCCAGCTGAAACCAGATTTTGCCGCATCTTTGATGAATAGAATCAAGGAAGAGAAGATTACTCCTGAGCTTGTTGATCAGACCGAAGTTCAGTCTGTTTCAGTTCATTCTTTCAAGAATGTGTTCAAGAAGGTTTCTTTCGGTATTGCTCAGATGGCAATTGCAGCTTCAGTAGCAGCAGTTACAATCATCGGATATCAGACCTACAATGCAGAGGGTACTGTATCTAATGAGGTTTCAGCAGCTTCAACCATCGGTGCTATCGGAACAGCAAACCTTGCAAGCTATCAGACTAACCGCAAGAGCTCAAATGAGATAAAGCTGAATGAAGATAAGTCTGACAAAGATAGTGTCTCAGCTAATAATATTGAACTTAAGAAACAACAAAAACTTGAAGTTGAGCGTATAAATAATTACATTAGAGGTTATGTATTAGATACAGCTTCAAACAACTAGATTTTTATGAAAAGATTTTTTGAAATAACCGCAGGAGTTGTATGTACTGCGGTTTTTTTATTTTTAAATACAGCTTCTGCATCGGATGTCGAGCAGTGCGAACTGGATTTTAATTCCTTAAAAGATACCTACGTAAACTCAAACATAGAAGCAACTGTTATTCAGTCTGCTCAGTCTGAGATGGAGCCTCTTTCCCTTGTCCACCTTAACAAGAATGGAATTCCATATACAACCTGGAAATCTCTGAATAATGAGGTTTCGGGCTATTCCATAAGAAAAAACAAGGGATTTGACTATAACCAGAATCGAGGATTTGTTGGTCCAAGTCGGAGGCCAAGCGG
>JAZRAY010000327.1:0-3296 GCA_045634805.1 Succinivibrio sp.
AAAGCACGGCAGAGTGGTTATTATTCGTAGACCATTTGATTTCCCTGATGTATCTGAAGGTAAGATTTCCATTATGGTGGAATTCAACGGCAAGAGAATTTCTCAGATTCTAAATGCCGACACCAAAGAGGAATTAGGCTAAATCAGAATGGATCCTGTTCTACTTGACCGTATAAACAGAATTGATCCAAAGGAAGACCGTATCTTTATCCAGCTTCAGGAAGTGCCTCCTGCTCTTATCGATACTCTGCTTGAAATTGAGGACCGCTCATTCAGAACCAACATGGGCGTTAACTTCATGGCCATCGGCAGAGCATTTGTGAAGAATACCATGGCACATTCTGTGGTTGAAGGTGGTTCAACCATTACCCAGCAGCTGGTTAAGAATTACTTCTTAAATTCAGAAAAGAGCTATAGCCGTAAGATTAAAGAAATCATCATGGCTCTGATTATGAATCACAGATATACCAAAGATCAGATCCTTGAGGCTTACCTCAATGAAATCTATTTAGCTCAGAACGGTGCAGCCGGTATCTACGGATTCGGTCTGGCATCCTACTTCTACTTTGGTGTACCTATTTCAGAGCTGACTCAGGATCAGATGGCACTGCTTGTAGGTATTATTAAAGGACCATCCTACTATGATCCTTGGAGACATCCGGAGCAGGCTCTGGAAAGACGTAATGTTGTTCTGTCTGTTCTGAAAAAGAGAGGATTTATTTCCGATACAGAGTATGTTCAGTACTCATCAAGACCTCTTGGTGTTATAAAGAGAGGTTCAATGAACTACTCTAAGACACCTGCATTCATGGGTGTTCTGAAAAAGGAAATCTCTACAAAGTTCGGTCCTGACTTCCTTTCTGGTAACGGTATCAAGATCTTTACAAGTCTTGATCCTCAGGCTCAGCAGTCAGCAGAAAATGCTGTTCAGAATGAGCTTAATACCATCGAAAGAGAGACTGGTCGCAAGGGCATGGAAGCTGCAATGGTTGTGAGCTCCTGGCGTACTGCTGAAGTTTCAGCTGTGGTTGGAAGTAGAACCCCTCAGTACGCTGGCTTTAACCGAGTTATGGAAGGTCGCCGTCAGGTTGGTTCCATTATCAAGCCATTTGTTTATCTGACTGCATTCCACAATGGTATCCACCTGGGAACTCTGATCAATGATGCTCCTATCAAGGTAAGACTTGCTGATGGAAAAATCTGGCAGCCTCACAATGATAACAATAGATTTATCGGTCCTATTCCAACATATGTGGCAATGGCCCGCTCCATGAATATTCCTACAGTTAAAATCGGTATGAGGGTCGGTCTGAACCATGTAAGAGAAACTCTGCTCAATATCGGTCTTGATAAGGATAAGGTTGAGAGACAGATTTACCCTTCAATGCTGCTTGGAACCATTGAGTTAACTCCATTCGAAGTGACACAGATGTATACAAGTCTTGCTACAGAAGGACAGTACAAGGATCTGACCACCTTAAGAACTGTAGTTAAGGACGGTAAAATTGTTTATGAGCGTGAGGACAACAGGGGAGATGCAACCATTGATCCTAAGGACTCATACCTGACAATGTATGTTATGACCGAGGCCACCAAGATTGGTACCGGTCGCAGAATCGGCAACATGTTCCCTAATGTTACCATCGCAACCAAGACTGGTACTACTAATGACAGTCGTGATACCTGGACAGTCGGTATTGATTCTGATCAGGTTGTTGCAACATGGGTTGGATTTGATGATAACAAGTCAACCGGTCTGTTCGGCTCATCAGGTGCAATGAGAGTATACGGTCAGTTCCTAAAGGAGCGCGGTGTAAATTCTCTTGAGCTTAAACGTCCGGAAGGTGTTCAGTTTGTTAACTTTAACAAAGAGGGAAATATTGTAGGCGAGGGCTGTATGCTTCCTGGTCTGACCTCTCTTCCTGCAAGACTGGATAAGATTAAGTACGTAGACCACAACTGCACTATTGATGTTGAGTCTATCCCTGTGGTTTCAGGGCCACAGCCTGTACCTTATACACCTTAACTGATTATCAAAACCTCCATCCAAAAGATGGAGGTTAACTTCATTCCTGTCTGATATTTTCAACTCTTTTAAGTCCTACTTTCAGGTGAGTCTCATGAAGCCAAATGATTTTCTACAGATTGTACATTTTGCCGAGAAGCTTAAAGATACAAGCCGTCACTGTACAACCTCCAAAGGAAGAGCAGAGAGTGTAGCTGAGCACAGCTGGCGTATTTCACTGATGGCTCTTTTCCTGCGTTCTGAATTCCCTGAGCTAGATATAGACAAGGTAATTGCCATGTGTCTGATTCATGATCTGGGAGAGGGATTTACCGGTGATATTCCATCATTCAACAAGACTCAGAATGATGAGACACTTGAGGATTCGCTTTTCAGAAAATGGATTGTGTCACTGCCGGAAGGACTCTCCGAGAGCATCATGTCCTTGTACGAGGAGATGAGCGAACTTAAGACAAAAGAAGCAAAGCTTTACAAGGCACTTGATAAGGTTGAGGCTGTAATCCAGCATAACGAATCTCCGATTGAGAGCTGGAGTGAGAACGAGTACCAGCTTAATCAGACCTATGGAATTGAGGAAGTGAAATTCTCAGAGTGGATGAAGGCTTTACGTCAGGAGATTCTAAAAGAGACTCTGGATAAAATCGAAGAGCACGAGAACTCTGTCAGAAAGTGCGTATAACCTATTAGTCTGCAAGCAAAAATCACCGTGGCTTATATAAGCGATTTATAAAGACATTAAAAAAAAACTTTAAAAAAGTGCTTGCATGATCTCAAAAATTTAGTAGAATAGTCCGCGTTGAGTTAATCAACAACAAATTGCAAGGCTTGGGTCGTTAGCTCAGTCGGTAGAGCAGCGGACTTTTAATCCGTTGGTCGAGAGTTCGAATCTCTCACGACCCACCAAGCAAGATGCAAGATTTATCGCTGGGTCGTTAGCTCAGTTGGTAGAGCAGCGGACTCTTAATCCGTTGGTCGCGGGTTCGACCCCCTCACGACCCACCATGCGATAAAGAAAGCGCCCAAGATGGGTCGTTAGCTCAGTTGGTAGAGCAGCGGACTCTTAATCCGTTGGTCGCGGGTTCGACCCCCTCACGACCCACCATTTTGGATGCTTAGCTCAGTCTGGTTAGAGCATCTGCCTTACAAGCAGAGGGTCATAGGTTCGAGTCCTATAGCATCCACCATCTTGTATTTGCAACGTTTAGATGGGTCGTTAGCTCAGTTGGTAGAGCAGCGGACTCTTAATCCGTTGGTCGCGGGTTCGACCCCC
>JAZRAY010000328.1:0-6156 GCA_045634805.1 Succinivibrio sp.
GTGCATTTTTTGATAATTGCTAACTAATTGAGTTTATTGGGATTTAAAAGCCTCTCATCTGAGGTAATATTCTTATTGTCTCGTGTAGATTTAAGTCTTTCTGTGCTTTCATAAAAAAAGCTCTTCAGATTGAAGAGCCAAAATGTGGAAACGTTGTTATTTGTGCTTTTTCAGAATTCTAAAATCGTATGATTTTAGAGTAATTACTCCTGTTAACTGCTGCCCTGAAAGCAGATCTTCATATGACTCTTTTAAGGCTACATCAGCTGCTTTATCAGAATAGTTTCCTATGAACAGATACTCTGTATCAGCGTTATATCTGGTATGACAAGTTACAGCAAATGGAAGATTCTCGATTGGAGATTCTACACTGCAGTCTCCTAGAATCTTGCTTAACAGTTTATCCAGATAGCTGTATTCAATTCTGCTTGCTACATAGTAAGCATTACCTTTTCCAAAACTGTTTACGGTTACCGCTGCATAATCCTTGAAGAAATCACTGTTAAATGTACCTAATACCTTAGTATCCCCATGAGGGTGAATCAGGGCACATAGATGAGTTGCATCAAACTCTTCTGTTCCAATTTTAACTTTAACTGTTTCTTCTTCTTCAAGACATTCAATTTCTTCATCCCAGATACCAAGAACTTCACTTAAAGGTCCGGGGAAGCCACCTAGGAATGTTAAGTCATTATCATCAACGATTCCGGACCAGAACGATGAAACATATGTTCCGCCATTACGAACAAACTCGGTTACTCTCTTGGCATAATCACCACGAATCATATAGGTCATTGGTGCAATTACCAGTTTGTAGTTATCTAAAGGACAAGTCTCGTCGATTACATCGACGTTGATACCATGTTTCCATAGCACCTTGTAGTAATCCTGAACAACCTCAAGATACTTCTTACCAACGTTACGAGGTCCCATAGCGTCATCAATTGCCCACCAATTCTGGGTATCAAACACTACAGCAACTTTTGCATCGACACGGGAACCTGCGATTTCTCCAAGTTTCTCTAGAATAGAGCCCAGCTCACATACTTCCTTTCCTACTCGAGTATTAAGGTGACCTACGTGATCAACTACAGCTCCATGGAATTTTTCAGATGCGCCCCTACTCTTTCGCCACTGGAAATACTGTATGTTATCAGCACCGTGGGCTAAAGCCTGCAGGGAAGACAGTTTATGCATTCCTGGCTTCTTAAGTTTTGAGGTATCACGCCAGTTGGTCAGGCTTGGAGTTGACTCCATAAGCACAAAAGGTTGACCTCCTTTCAATGATCTCATCAAATCATGATTCATAGCAGTATACAGAGGAGTCTGTTCCTGATCCTTAAATACATGCCACTGAGGATATGAATCCCATGAAACAAAATCCAGAATCTTTGCAAATTCAAAGTAATCATAGTCATAGAAATATTCCATGAAATTCGTGGTTACAGGAAGATCGGGTCTAACACTTTTCACGGTATCAATTTCGTGTTTACAGAAATCCATACAAAGTTCAGTATTAAAACGAGCCCAGTCGAGATTTAAAGCATGAACAGCATTTTCTCCAATAGATGATGGAGCCTCAATTTCACTCCAATCTGTGTATACATGAGACCAAAATACAGACCAGTAGGATTTATTAAGATTATCCAGTGTCTTATATTTATTTTTCATCCATACTCTAAAGTTCTTCTGACATAATTCACAATGACAGCTGCCAGAAAATTCATTTGAAATATGCCATCCGATAACAGCAGGATGATTAGCGTATCTCTGAGCTAGTTTTAAATCTATATCATGAACTTTCTGACGGTATACTAATGAGGAACTGCAGTGGTTATGTCTGCCACCGTGTAGTGCTCTTACACGGTTTTCCCATACACGCAGTACCTCTGGATATTTTTTAGACATCCATGTTGGTCTTGCACCGCTTGGAGTTGCCAGAAATACCTTAATTCCATTCTCGTTTAATTTATCAAGAATTTTATCAAGCCACTCAAAATTGTAATGACCTTCCTCAGGTTCAAGCATTGACCAGGAAAAAATGCCTACAGACATGATATTGCAGTGAGCCTGTTTCATCATCGTTATATCTTTTTCAAGAATTTCTGGGTAATCAAGCCACTGCTCTGGATTATAGTCACATCCGTGGAAAATCTTATGCTGTTTGAATAAAGGATCGAATTTCATTTTTATTCCCATTTGTTATGACGTTGTGAATTATTTTTTAAGTTAATTTCTAGCGCAAAGTAAGTTAACTCTATACGTAAACATAATTAGTTGTTAAAGACCTTAATTGAAGGCAGAACTTTTCCTGATTTATCAAATAGAGCCTGATTCTCTCTAGCATTACCCTGCTGACAGTCTGCACCGCACTTAATGTAGGCCATACCTGCAGGACTTGCCCAGCTTATTCCAGGGGCAGTCTTCCATGCAGCTTCCCAGTAGAAGAAGCCAGTTCCACCTGCTTTATCAACGTTCTCCATCAAATCTTTTAAATACTGATACTGACCGTTAACAGAAGCCTCGTATCCCGATTTCTCTACCCCTTCAGCATCAATATCCTGTGCCAGAGAATCATCACTCTCCAGAGTGTATGGATAGCTTCCCTCTACAACCATTACATCTTTGCCATACTGGTTCTTAACCCATTTGATATTGTCAGTCAGAGCTGAAATTGGACCATCCCACCAGGTGTACATGGACATACCAATTACATCAAAATTCACATCTCTCTTGGTTATTTCATCAAACCACCATTTAAATGCGCCATTATCAGGCCCCTTTGCAAGATGCAGCATGATTTTTGAGTCAGAGCCAACAGCTTCCTTTACACCTTTAATTGCAGATTTTAAAAGCAGGCTTAAGCGATCAAACTCATGACCATCCCCTCCCCAGCTCTTGCCTTCAGGCCATAGAATACCTGAATTAACTTCGTTGCCGATTTGGACCATTTCTGGAGTTAAGCCTGCATCTTTAAAAGTGGACATAACATCCTTTGAATACTTATAAATGGCATCGTTAAGTTCTTCAAAAGACAAGTTCTCCCAGGACTTAGGCTTAAACTGTTTACCAGGATCTGTCCAGAAATCTGAATAATGAAAATCTAACAGTACCTTCATGCCAAGCTTTTTTGCTCTGCGAACAAGTTCAAGATCTGTAGCCAGATCATTGTTACCTGCACCGTATAAATTTCCGTTCTGATCTTTTGGATCAACCCAAAGTCTTACACGGATATAGTCAATACCATTATCACGAAGGATCTTTAAACAATCCTCGGGCTCTCCTTTCTCATTTCTGTAGACAAAACCTGCCTGCTCCATTTCAATCAGGGTTGAAATATCTGCACCTTTGATGAAATCTTTTGAAAGGTTAGCCTTTTGAAATGAGGATGCTGTATGAGATAACATCTGTTCATTGTTGCTCTGAGTCATTTCACAACCGCACATTAGACAGGCAATAACAGCCGTAGTCAAAACCTTGGTTTTGATATTTTTCATATGATTATTTCCTTAATATGTTTGTTTGAAGAGTAACTAGTTTTATGTTTAACCCTTTGAACCACCCGCAGTCAGACCTGATACGAAGAACTTCTGTAACCACAGGAATAGTAAGGCTACCGGTACAGAAATTAGAACTGCACCCGCCGCGTAGGTTGTATAACTTGCGCCCATCTTCATGGAAACAAGGTTATAAAGGCCAATAGGTAAGGTGAATTGATCTGGAGTTCTTAAAATAGTTGTAGATAAAATGAAGTCTCCTAAAGGACCAGTAAATGAAAACAGTGCGATTACAGCAATAATTGGCTTGGATAAAGGCATAATAATTTCGATGAAAATTCTGAAATGCCCAGCACCATCCATTCTTGCGGATTCATCAAGATCGCGAGGAATAGCATCAATATAGCCTTTCATCAGATAGGTGTTCATTGGAATCATGCCACCAACATAAATCAGAACCAGAGCAAGATGACTGTTAACAAGACCTAGCATCTGAGATAGCACAAAGATTGCAATCAGAGCAGAGAACTGAGGAATCATCTGCAGCAGCAGAAACAGGATCAGTCCATTCTTTCTTCCAACGAAACGGAATCTTGAAAAAGAATAAGCGGTAAAACTTACAAAAATCAGAGTCAGGATCATTGTGAAGAAGCTGATCTTCATTGAATTTAAATACCAGGTTACATAGTCAACCTTTCCATTGAACAGATCTGCGTAATGCTCAAATGAAATGTTCTTTGGAATAATTGATGAACTCATCAGGCTGTTGCCTGGATTTAACGAGGCTCCAACAGTCCAGACTAATGGATATAGGATTAGAAGGCTTACAAAGCCAACCAGAAGCCAGGTTAAAGTTAGTCGAATCTGATTCTGACGCTTAATACTTCTTTTCTTATTCATAATCTTTCCCCTATTACCTCATTTCGTCATTCTTAAAGGCACTTGAGCGTCTGAACTGCCATAAGGCGACACCAACCACGAATATTGAAAGAAGGATGGTAATTGCGGCTGCTACAGAGTACTGAGATGAACTCATAGTTAGCTTGTAAATCCATGACACCAGAATGTCAGTACCACCAGCATTTGAACCAGGAACTGCAGGACCACCGTTGTTGAACAGGTAAATAATATTGAAATTGTTAAAGTTAAAGGTGTATTGGGTAATGATGATTGGAGCAATTGAATACAGTACCAGCGGTAGAGTTATAGTTCTGAATTTTGTATATGAACTTGCTCCATCCATGGTTGCTGCTTCATATAGATCCTCAGGAATAGCCTGAAGAACACCTGTTGTCATTGCAAAGACAAATGGGAAACCAAGCCAGGTTTGCATTAAGATTAAAGCAGTCTTTGTCCAGAAAGGATCGGTCAGCCAGGCTTTAGGCTCAATACCAAGCATAGGCAGAATGGTGTTGTTGATTACACCGAAAGAATCATTAAACATACCTGCAAACACAAGAATAGTTACGAATCCAGGTACCGCCCAAGGCAGAATAAAGATTGTTCTGATGATTCCCTTATATTTCAGATCCTTCTGGTTTACAACGATAGCCAGCATAACACCGACAGCACACTGCAGAGTTGTAGCAAGAACAGTCCATACTACAGTCCACTGAAGTACATCAAAGAATGTTGATCTCCATAGTTTTAATGAAAAGATGTTTTCAAAAACTTTTAAACCAACCCACTGAACAAGTTTTGCAGGAGGAGCGTTATACAGATTGTAATTGGTAAACGCAATTGCAAAACCGAAAATGATTGGGAAGATTACTACGAAAACCAGAATGATAAAGCCAGGAGCAATCATCAGATAAGGAAAACCGTTATCAAGCAGATTCTTGTACTGTCGTCTCAATGTATACAGCTGGCGACCTTCATCACGGACTTTACCGCAGGCATAGCCGTCATGAAGAGCAACACCCCACATACATAAAGCTAATAACACCATTAGAACGGTGATGATTCCTTCCGCCAGCAGGAATATGGAGTTATCTCTTGGAAGCACTTCGCCAAGGGTAACAAGTCCCCATAGACCGTGAGTAATCAGATCCTTACTGCAGCTGAAAAAACTTACAAGGAAAACAAAAAAGATAAGCCCTTTGACAATCTGTCTGTTATAAAACTGACCGCCACCAGGGAAAATTCCACAGATTAGAGCTGTAATGGCGTGATTTGTTTTTATATTCATTATCATTGATGGAGTTGTTCCTACAGATTCCACTTTAACCACCCTTCCTTTTAAGAGGGGATTTCTCCCCTCTTTTATAATTTGCTTTTACATTCCAGAACGGAAAGCTTCAATCTGGTTGTTAATATGCTCAGTAGCACCTTCTAATGCTGATTTAACATCCTGCTTGTCTGTCACGATTAGCTGTAAAGCTGCATCAATAGGTCCCCAGACTTCAGACATTTCTGGAATAGAAGGCATAGGCTCAGCACGTGAAGCTTGCACTGCAATTGCAGAAGCAATTGGATTCTCCTTGAATTTAGGATCGTTCATAACTTCCTTTACAGGAGGAATTTCCATGGTTTTCTCAAAACGGATTGCTGCATATTTAGGCTGATTTATGTAGTTGATGAATTTTTCTGCCAGTTCCTTATCCTTAGACCAGGTTGAGACAACGTAGCCTTTTACGCCCATAAATGAACTCATTGGCTG
>JAZRAY010000329.1:0-3039 GCA_045634805.1 Succinivibrio sp.
CAGAAACAGCTTCAGACACCTGCCGTGTAACCATGCAGGATAACATCACCACCACACACTCTCTGTCAGACAAGCTGAAGGCAACCTCAGTTGCAATTGAAAATATCAACAAGATGGGTTCCCAGATCGACTCAATTGTTAAGACCATTGCGGCAATTGCAGATCAGACCAATCTGCTGGCACTGAATGCGACCATCGAAGCGGCTCGAAGCGGTGAGCACGGTAAAGGCTTTGCCGTGGTTGCAAATGAGGTTCGTGATCTGGCATTCAAGACAGCAAAATCCACAAAAGAGGTTACCGATACCATCACCAGGCTGAATGAGGCTGTTGAGATGTGTGTTACCGTGGTGGCATCCTGTGAGGAGGAAATGAACAATTCCGTACATCAGAGCTCAAGGGCCAACAGTGCTATTGAGGAGATTATGGGAATTATTGCTACCATCACCGATATGTCTGAGCAGATTGTAGACTCCTGTACTGAGCAGACCAGCATTGCAGGTGAGGTAAACTCTGAGATTGAAAATATCAACAGCGTAACCGAAGAGTGCTTTGAGCATATTCAGGAAACCAAGCAGGCAGTTCAGAAGATCAGAAAGATGGCAAAGAATCAGGTTAAGAATCTATCTGTATTCACCATCAACGAAGAGCCTTAATAATCTATTGTCGGTTAACCATCCAAGCTTAAAACCAGAAGCACTCAAAGTAATATTCTTTGAGTGCTGCTATTTGTAAATATTGGGAGTTTTTCTATGAAATTCACTAATAAAAAGAACCTTATTGCAGCAGTTCTTGCAGGAGTATTTACATTCGGCGCTTCACAGGCATATGCAGAACAGGCAGACAGAGAGAGTCTTGTTCAGGTTGCTTTACTGCAGTCTCTGGCGCAGGGATATTTTGGTGGAACCATTACATCAGGAGAACTTAGAAAGCTTGGCGATACCGGAATTGGGACCTTCGAAGGCTTAAACGGCGAGATGATCGTTCTGGATGGCAATGTTTACCAGGCTCTTGGTGACGGAACAGTTTTTACTGCACCTGACAAAACACTGATTCCATATGCCACAGTAACATTCTTTGACGAGGATATTCCTGTCAAACTTACAGATATCAAAGACAAAAAAGATTTTGAGAGTGCTTTGAATGCAGCTGTTCAGAAGGAAGGCTGTAACAGCTTTTATATGGTAAAGCTTCCTGCTGAGTTTGAATCAGTACTATTCCGCAGTGAATATGGAAGTGAGGAACCATATCCAACTCTGGTTGAAGCACTTAAGGGAAAGCAGACTGAATTTACAGAGAAGAATATCAAGGGAACTTTAGTTGGTCTATACTGCCCAAGCTACATGGGAGAGCTTAACTCTGTGGGCTGGCACTTCCATTTCATTTCCGAGGATAAAAAGAAAGGCGGACATATTCTGGAGCTTAGTGTAAAGGATGCTACAGCATATCTTGATAAGACAGACAAGTTCACCATGATTCTGCATAACGACAAAAAGTTCCATGAACTCAATCTTGCAAAGGATATGGCTGAGGACATCAGAAGTGCAGAACAGGATACCAAAGGAAAGATGAAGAAATAGACGACTGAAGAGAGTCAATAAAAACAGTCGGGACGTTATGCCAGCTTCAAAAGTTGGCATAATTTTTTCATATTCCAGTAAAAAGGCAATTTTTTGCCACACAAAACAAAACTGGAGAGAAAAAAAATGTCGTCCTTCTATATCAATACCAATCTTACAGCGCTTGCAGCACAGAGAGCGGTAAATAGAGCTACCGCAAAGATCGACACTGCATATAACCACATATCCAGCGGTCTTAAGATTAATTCTGCACAGGATGATCCTGCAGGTGTTCAAACTTCTGACAGATTAACTCTGCAGATTAACTCCTTAAACCAGACCAACCGAAATGCACAGGATGCTATTTCCTATGCACAGACTGCTGAAGGTGCTATTGAAGAAATCACCACTATGCTGCAGAGAATCAGAACTCTTGCAGTTCAGTCTGCCAACGGTGTTTATTCTCAGGATAACCGTCGCGCACTTCAGGATGAGGTTGATCAGTTAAATGAGGAAATAGGACGTATTGCACGAGATACCACCTTCGGTGGACAGGATCTGCTTTCAGGCAACGCCTCAATTGTCAGATTCCAGATCTCCCCTGCTCCAGGCTCAATTATTGAAATCGATCTGGCAACCGGCTTTGATGTGCCAAACCTTGCAAAGATGGCAGCAAAGCTTACCGGAGATGAAGAATTTGAACTTCCAGCTGATGCCGGAGTTACTCCATCAAGATATGCCTTTGCAGATATCTTCTCCTTCTCTGTAAACGGAGGAGGTATTGATATTACCACCCAGTCACAGGCTCAGATTGTTCTTGCCGGTATCGACTACCTGATTACAGCAGTTGACTCAAAGCGATCAGAACTTGGTGCTGTTCAGAACCGTCTTGAGGCAACCATCAGAAACCAGGATAACGTTAAAGAGAATGTCTCTGACTCCCGTGCACGTATTCGTGACTCCGACTACGCCGAGGAAGTATCCAACATGGTTTCAGAACAGATGAAGCAGCAGGGCTCTATTTCAATTCTGACCCAGGCTAATCAGAAACCTCAGATTGCTCTGCAGATGCTTCAGGAAAGCTACTAATTACTCCTTATGTTTTGTTTTGTATGTCTTATACTCCTTCGCACTAATGCGAAGGATTTTTTTTTGAAAAAAAATCAATCGTTACCAAATTCTAAGCAGTTCTCCGCCAGATTCTGTTTTAATTTTTTGATGTATGTGAAAGATAATCTCTTCTATTATCAGAGAAATATGCTTTTCATGATACAATGAGCCGTCATATATATATTGAGGATAATAAATGGCTCAGTTCATTTACACTATGAATAGGGTGGGCAAAATTGTTCCACCAAAAAGACAGATTCTGAAGGATATCTCTCTGTCTTTTTTCCCTGGCGCAAAGATCGGTGTGCTGGGTTTAAACGGTGCTGGTAAGTCAACACTTATCAAAATCATGGCAGGTGTAGATACCGACATT
>JAZRAY010000330.1:0-9520 GCA_045634805.1 Succinivibrio sp.
ACATGGCTACGATCCGACTTAGGGCAACATTGATTAGAACAATGGATGCTCCTGTTGGAGTTGAGAACTCATATGAAACATACAGTCCTGCTGCAAAACAGAATAGACTGATTGCAAGAGAGTAAAGTACGACATTCTTAAAGCTTCTGCAGACTCTCATAGCTGTCAGAGCTGGTATTACAATCAGATTTGAGATTAAAAGTGCACCCATCATTCTCATTCCTAAGGTGATGATAACGGCACTCATAAGAGCTAAAGCCAGATTGTAATATTTAACCTTAAGTCCTGAGGCCTTGGCGAAGGTCTCGTCAAAGGTAATTGCAAAAATCTTTGGATAGAAAAGAATGTAAAGAACAATAATCACTGAGCACAGGAAGATTGTTACATACATGTCTGATACTTTCATTCCCAAAATTGAGCCGAAAAGATAATTGCAGACATCTGTATTCATACCGGTGGTAACTGACAGGAGCATTACACCAAGAGCCAGTGCTGAGGTTGAAATCAGAGCAATTGCCGCATCTGCCTGAACCTTTGATCTCTTGGATAGAGATAGCAGCAGGAATGCACAAATCATTACAACTGGCAAAGACAGATATAGAGGAGACTGATTAAGTACAACCGCTAAAGCCAGTGTTCCAAAGCCAACATGTGATAAGCCGTCACCCATCATAGAGTAGTGCTTTAAAACCAGACTGACTCCGATGATACTTGCACAGGCACTGATAAATAAACCTGTAATAAAAGCTCTTACCATGAAAGAGTAGGAGAACATTTGAATTATTGAATCAATCATACATGATGCTCCATAAGACTCTTAAAGGTATCTGTTTTTATGAAGTCTTCGGTTTTACCAAAGAACTTTAATTCGTGTTCTATGCACAGAACACTGTCTGCTTCTTTTATGATTCTCTCAAGATCATGACTGATTATCAGGATTGAAGTTGAGAATTTGTCATTTAACTTTCTGATGCTGTTATAAAGACGAGACTGGGAGGTTACATCAAGACCAGCAGTAGGTTCGTCAAGAATCAGAAGTTTGTCGCTTGCGACAAAGGCTCTTGCAATCAGCACGGCTCTTTTCTGTCCGCCGGAAAGATTAAAGTAGCCCTTATCCAGTAAATCCTCAAGTTCAAGCTCTTCGATAACAGTGTTGATTCTTGCTTTGTCAGCCTTTGATACAAATGGCAGCAGGTGATGTCTGCATAGACCGCTGATTATGACTTCCTTTGCAGTTGCAGGGAAATATGAACCATCATTATTCTGCTGTGCTACATATCCTGTAGTCTTAATTGTTTTATCAAAAGAGAAGTTTCCCTCATAACGCTTGTTCTCATGAACAAGTGTTTTTACAAGGGTACTCTTGCCGGCACCGTTAGGTCCAACCACTGCAAGATACTGACCTTTGCTCAGATTAAAGGTTATATCCTTTAATACCTGGGAGTTGTCGAATTTAACTGAAAGATTATTTACGTTTAATATTGTCATATTCAATTAAGTAGTAGCTCTCGCTACTACTTATACATTGTTAGTTTAAAGCGGCTTTGAGAGCTGGAAGATTGTCATTGAACAGATCTGCCATGGTTCTTTTTGCCTTAAATTCCTCAACAGTAATATTATGACCGGTATTGAAGGTCATAACCTTTGCATTAACAGTCTCTGCGATAGTTGAAGCAATATTGTCTGAGGACAGTTCAATTTTAAAAATAACAGGAGCCTTCAGCTGTTCAGCCTTGTCTATCAGGAATTTGATGGTTGAAGCTGAAACCTCTGTTTCATTTGAGCAGCCCTTGAATGCTGCATAATAATTCAGACCGTAGTCTTTTACAAAGTATAAAAGAGGGAATCTGTCACCAAAAATAAGAGTCTTATTCTTTGAACTAGAAATAATTTCACTGTATTTCTTATCCAGTTCATTGAATCTGCCAATATACTCAGCAGCGTTCTTCTCATAAAAATCCTTGTTTTCAGGATCTAATTTTACAATAGCCTGACAAAGTTTATTTAAGATTACTACATCGTTTTTAGGAGAAGTCCAGACATGCTCGTCGAATTCGTGTTCTTCGCCATCTTCATGTTCGTGTTCTTCTTCAGCCTCAGGCTGCATGCCCTCAACTTCCTCTTCATCTCTTAGTGAAACTTCTTTTGTAAAGGCAAAGGTATTTAACTTATCAAGGTTATCCTTTAGGAAGTTTTCAATCCACTCGTCATTCTCGCCGCCATTGAATACAAACAGATCTGACTTCTCAATTGCAATAAGATCCTTTGGTGTTGGCTCGTAGCTGTGAGCTTCTGCTCCAATCTTAAGGAGCATGGTTACATTAGCCTTATCCTTGGTAATGTTCTTTACAAAATCGTACTGAGGAAAGTTTGTTGCGATAATGTTAAGTTCTTTTGCAAGTACGTCTGGAGACCAGGCTAGAATCATTAAACCTGAAGTAATAGCTAATACTGATTTTAATTTATTAAAAAACATATAGACCTCGTAAAAAACTGGATAAACAAAAACTAAATAAATATGAATCGTTCCTGTTTATTCCGACTTCTTTACACGGTTTGTAACTGGTGTAGCCCTGATAACTGTTTTCTTATACAGGATGACTGTATACAGAAAAATTCCGAACGCAAAAAACAGAACTGTATTGTTTAGGTTTGCTCCAAGAGGAGTAGGGGATTCATCGTTAATAAGATGCAGTGAGGTGCAGATGACACAGTGGTCCTCATGGTCACAGTGGTGAGCTGCAAAACTGGTCTTATAGAAAATGAAAAAACAGCTAAATGCAAGAAATGCAATGATAAAAAAATATGCTCTTACCTGTTTTTTACTATCATAAAAATACATTAAAGTCCCCGTTATCAAACCTGATAATTATGTCACATATTTTCTGTTAGTATATGCTTACTAATAATAAATTTTTTCATGTTTTTGCATGAGCAAATGCTCATATATACACATTTCTCAGCAGGTAGTTCTGAAAGAATTCTGTCCATTAAAATGCACGATAAAAATCAGTGATGACGCTTTGCTAAATATCCCATCTTTTAAGGGGTAAATCTAAAAAATAATGATATAATTCTACGTGTTGGAATGACCTGTCCAGCATTGAATAATTTAATTTTCAAAAACACTTTTTTAGATATTTAATCAGTCCTTTTGGCTGTGATTTTACATGTGGCTTAGGACAAGTGTTCAGTATTGGTTTAGTTATAGAAAACGCATGTCTTCAATTGTTATTGGCATAGATCCTGGTTCAAGATTTACCGGATACGGAATAATCGAGTATATAGGCAATACTCCAAATTATCTTGGTTCCGGATGTATTAAAACAGGAGACGGTGATCTTGCCTCTAAACTGAAGATTATCTACGACGGTGTCTATTCGCTGATTGAACAGTTTCATCCTACAGCAATGGCTGTTGAGGAAACCTTTCTATCTAAAAATGTTCAGTCTACAGTTAAGCTCTCTGAGGCCAGAGCAAGCGCAATTGTAGCCGGGGCAAATCTTGGCCTAAGTGTTTTTGAATATACTCCAATGCAGATCAAACAGGCTGTTGTTGGATATGGCTGGGCCGAGAAAGAGCAAGTCCAATACATGGTAAAAAGAATATTAAGATTAAGTGGCAATCCTCAGGCGGATGCCGCTGACGGACTGGCATGTGCTCTATGTCATTGCTTTACAAATCAGATTACAACAGCAATGGGTAATGAGGTTGCAGATACCTCATCTATCCATGGAAGATTACAGAATAAATTCAAATGATCGGAAGTTTATCAGGAAAAGTTTTAAGAATAGACGGAGTAACCGCCCTAATTGATGTTAACGGAGTCGGTTATGAGGTCGACATGCCAGTATCATCTCTTGGCAGTCTGAAAATCGGTGAATCCTGCTTTGTCTACACTCAGCATATCGTAAGAGAAGATGCTCAGATACTTTATGGTTTTCTGTCCGTTGTTGAGCGTTCTCTGTTTAGAATTCTTATCAAGGTCAACGGTGTCGGACCTAAAATGGCACTGGCTGTTCTATCCACCTTTAAAGTGGATGAGTTTATCCAGATTGTAATCT
The DNA here is from genome assembly GCA_045634805.1 of Succinivibrio sp. Lineage (GTDB taxonomy): Bacteria > Pseudomonadota > Gammaproteobacteria > Enterobacterales > Succinivibrionaceae > Succinivibrio. The sequence goes on from JAZRAY010000330.1 coordinate 4,065, forward strand.
CAGAACAGTCAAAGAGTCTTGAGCAGATTCCTGGCGTTGGTAAAAAGACCGCAGAAAGAATGGTGGTTGAGCTTAAGGATAATCTTAAGAAATTTGCTCAGTCAGGCTCTGATATCAGTGTTGATTTATCATCAGTTTCAGAATCTCAGTCAGACAGTTTCAATGATGCCATAGCAGCAATGACTGCACTTGGCTATCGTGAATCAGATGCCATCAAGTATGTAAAGATGGTCGTAGCAAAAGATCGTTCTCTTTCAACTCAGCAGATTATTGTTGCTGCTTTAGCGTTGATTTCAAAAGGAAAATCATAATTTATGGCACTAGATGAAAAGGGAATTTTTGCTGATACTCTGACAGTCGATTCTGTTATTCGACCAGAGAAGACTCCTGAGGAGGAGTATTCAGAGAATATCAGATCTTCAGAGGACAGAGCCCTAAGACCTCAGTGTCTTGAAGATTATATTGGTCAGACTGAAGTTAAAGAACAGCTTTCAATTGCTCTTAAGGCAGCAAAGCTCAGAGGCGATGCTCTTGATCATGTTCTGATTTTCGGACCTCCAGGATTAGGAAAGACCACCTTATCCAACATTATTGCAAATGAGCTTTCTGTTGGTATTTCCCAGACATCCGGTCCAGCTTTGGAAAAGAAGGGCGATGCAGCTGCACTCCTGACTAATCTTCAGCCAAGAAATGTTATTTTTATCGATGAGATTCACCGTCTGTCTCCTGTAATCGAGGAATTTTTATATCCAGCCATGGAAGATTACATGGTTGATATCATGACAGGTGAAGGTCCATCTGCAAGATCTATCAAGATCAACCTGAATCCATTCACTCTTATTGGAGCAACAACAAGAGCAGGTACACTTACCTCTCCTCTAAGAGCTCGTTTTGGAATTATTCTGCAGCTTAAGTTTTATGCTCCTGAGGAGCTAAACATTATTATCAGAAGTTCAGCAAGAAAGCTTAATGTTGAAATAACAGAAGATGCTTCAATGGAGATTGCCTCAAGATCAAGAGGAACTCCTCGTATTGCCAACAGACTTCTGCGCCGAGTCAGAGATTATGCTCAGGTTAAGGGTAATGGCGTTATTACTCTTGAGCTTGCAAGATCTGCTTTATCAATGCTTAGAATTGATGAGGATGGATTTGATGACTTTGACAGGCAGTATTTGCGCTGTATAATCGAAGATTTTAATGGCGGTCCTGTGGGAATTGAAAGTTTGGCTGCATCATTAGGACATGACAGAGATACTCTGGAAAATGTTGTGGAGCCTTATATTATTCAGCAGGGATATGTTCAGCGCTCAAGAACAGGAAGAGTTGCTACAGCCAAAGCATATGCAAAATTTGGACTGCAGAAAGGATCATAATTAAATGACAACCAAAACATTTTCCATAAATGCTCGCGTTTATTACGAGGACACTGATGCTGGTGGAATCGTTTATTACGCTAACTATCTGAAATTCTGTGAGCGTGCAAGAACAGAATGGCTAAGAGGAATGGGGGTATCCCAGTCTTCAATGCTTGAGGATAAGAAAGGTTTTGTTATCACTAACATCAAGGGCAACTACATAGGTTCTGCAAGACTTGATGATATGCTTAAGATTACCTGTATCCCAACTAAAGCACGATTTGCAAGTTTAAAAATTTATCAACAAGTTTATAATCAGCACGACGAACTGCTGTTTGAGTTTGAATGCAGTATTGCCTTTGTTGATCTGGCAAAACACAAGCCTTCAACAATGCCAAAAGAGGCAATTGAATACATCAAGCAGTTTGTTCCAGAGGATGTTTCTCATCTAGAGGTAAAAATCTAAAAATGGATACTTCAGGTTCATTATCAATAACTCACCTTATATTTAATGCAAGTCCACTAGTACAGATTGTTATGCTGTTTTTACTAGGACTATCTATTGCATCTTGGACAATTATTTTTTCAAAATCAAATTCCTATAAGGCTGCCCGTGCAAAGGCTGATGAGTTTGAAGATAAGTTCTGGTCAGGTATTGACCTTAACAACCTATATCAGGAATGCATCAAGAAAGGTCAGGATCTGATCGGTCTTGAGGTGATTTATTCATCAGGTTTTAAAGAGTTCGTAAGACTAATCAACTCAGGTCCTGCTGATCAGGAAGTTGTTATGGACGGTACCTATCGTCAGATGAAGGTATCTCAGTCTCGCGAAATGGAGAACCTTGAATCTCACCTTGCAACTCTTGCTACCATCGGTTCTATCAGCCCATATATCGGTCTGTTCGGTACTGTTTGGGGTATTATGCACGCCTTTATTGCTCTAGCAGCAGTTAAGAATGCAACTCTATCAATGGTTGCTCCTCCAATTGCTGAAGCTCTGATTGCTACAGCTATGGGTCTGTTTGCAGCTATTCCTGCAGTTATGTTCTATAACAGATTCGTTTCAAAGGTTGAGGCTTTAGAGAACCGCTACATCAATTTCATGGATGAGTTTGCAACAATTCTGAACCGCAGACTTGTAAGAGTACGTTCTGAAATGAATATGAAGAACAATGATGTTCCTCAGACCAATACTCAGCAGCCATCAAGCAGCTATTCTCAGAAAAGCTACAATCATCCATTAGGTGAAGACCAGCAGAGTCCATATGCAAGAGCCAGAGCAAATACCCAGAGCTCTCCTTATCAGACTCCTGGTGTAGAAGGTGACAGATATCGTAACACCTCTCGTTCACCATTACAGGGACAGTAAAAAATGCAGATGGCCCGTACCAGACATACTAAATCAAGAGCCAAGGCTGAAATCAATGTGGTTCCATACATTGACGTTATGCTGGTTCTACTGGTTATTTTTATTGCAACTGCACCTGTTGTGATGCAGGGCGTTACCGTTGATCTTCCTCAGGCAAAGGCAGAAACAATGAATCAGGATGAAATGACTCCTATCATTGCAACTGTAGATAAGGCAGGTCAGTTTTATGTAACCATTGATACTTCAACCGTAAAAATGGGAAGTTTGGATGAGCTGACAAATTATGTAGCAGGTGAGCTGCAGAAAGATCCTGTTCATCAGCGTCCAGTTGTTGTTCAGGGCGATGCTCAGGTTGCATACGACAATGTTATTCAGCTTATGAACGCACTGAAAAACGGTGGCGTAAAAAGTGTTGGTTTAGTTACAGAACCAATATCATAACGGTTAATTTTTAGGTAGTATTATGAAGATTAACATGAAGGTTGCCTTCATACTGGCAGTAATCCTTCATTTGATTATTCTTGGCGTACTTTTGGTTCGTGTTTCATTAAGCAAACCATCAAAACCAAATATGGGGCAGGGCGATATTATGCATGCAACCTTCGTCCCTCCTGCAAAGGGTAATCCAAATGGAAAGGCTGCAGCTCCTAAGCCAGCTCCTGCTCCTGTTGCTGAAGAACCTGATACCAAACAGGAACAGCTGAAAAAACAGCAGGAAGCTAAGAAAGAGCTAGAGAAGCGTATCGAAGAGCAGAAGATTCAGGAGCAGAAGATTCAGAAACAGCAGGAAGAAGCTAAGAAACTTGCTCTGAAGAAAGCCGAAGAAAAGAAAAAGTTAGAAGAAAAGAAGAAACTCGAAGAGCAGAAAAAGAAGCTTGAAGCTGAAAAGAAAAAGCTTGAAGAAGAAAAGAAGAAGCTTGAAGAGAAAAAGAAACTTGAAGAGCAGAAAAAGCTCGAAGAGAAAAAGAAACTAGAAGAAAAGAAAAAGGCTGAAGAAGCCAAGAAAAAGGCTGAAGCTGAAGCCAAAAAGAAAGCTGAGGAAGCTGCTAAGAAAAAAGCAGAAGCTGAAGCAAAGGCAAAAGCTCAGGCCGAGGCAAAAGCCAAAGCAGAGGCAGATTCTCTTGAGGATGATATCTTAGGTACAGCCGACGGAGATGAGGTCAACGGTCAGGGCTTAGGTTCTGGCGGTGGTGGCGGTGAAGCCGGATACGGAGACAAGATCCGCGGTCTGATTGAACAGAACTGGAGAATTGATCCTTCCATGAATGGAAAGAAGGTTGTGGTTACAATCAAGATCGGTTCAAACGGAATTGTTTCTGATGAAAGCTGTCAGGGCGATGAGAAGGTATGTAAGAGCGCATTGGATGCAATCAGACTGGTGGGAATGTTCCCAGCACCTCCTGCAACATGTCCAGAGTGCTCGAATATTAAAATTTCAATGACACCTAAGCTTTAGATAAGCAAAGGCCGGTTAATATAATGTACAAGGGGAGTTAGACAAGAATGCTAAAACGTTTTTTTGCGTCAATTGCTTTTCTCTTAGCTGCATCCACAGCTAATGCAGATCTGCAGATTGAGATTACTGGTGGTATCAACGAGGGCCACAAAATTGCTGTGTATCCATTTGCACAGAATCCTGCTGTAAAACTGGATGTGGCTTCAGTTGTTTCAGCTGATTTAATGAGATCTGGTAAGTTCTCTCCAATTGCTTCATCAGCTCTGCCTCAGGGCGCTGTTGCTAATGGCAGTATTACCAATCTTGATGCTGTAGCAGCTACCGGTGCTGAGGTTGCTGTTTCTGGTGTCGTTAATGAGGTTGGTGCAAACACCTACAATGTAGAGTTTGTTGTTACCGGTCTTCAGGGCGCAAACAAAGGAAAGGTTTTAGCTCACTTCAAGGGTAACTCTTCTGCTGCAACCATGCGTCAGGCTGCTCACCGTGTATCAGACAGAGTATACGAGGTATTTACTGGTCAGAAAGGCTGTTTCAGAACCCGTATTGCTTATGTTGTATACAAGAAAGGTGCAACCTTCCCATATCAGCTGATGACTGCTGATTATGACGGCTATAATGAGACTCCAATTGTTAAGTCAACTCAGCCTGTTATGACTCCTGCATGGTCACCAGACGGAAAGAGACTGGCATACGTAAGTTTCGAGAAGAGAACTCCTGCTATCTTCGTTCAGGACATTTACTCAAAGAAGCGTACCAAGCTATCTTCATTCTCTGGTCTGAACAGCTCTCCATCATGGTCACCTGATGGCACCAAGATTGCTATGACACTTTCAAAGGATGGTCAGCCAGATATTTACTACTATGATCTGAATGCTTCAAAGTTCGTTCGTGTAACTGCTAACAGAGCAATTGATACCGAGCCAACTTGGGCTCCAGACAGCAAGGCTCTATTCTTCACTTCAGAGCGTGGCGGCAAGGCTCAGATTTACAAGTTTGATTTTGCAACCAGCAAGACTGAGCGTGTGACCTATCAGGGTGCACGTAACCTGTCAGCAAAATCAATTCCTGGAACAAACTCACTGATCGTTATTACTCAGGTAAACGGATTCCGTGTTGCTCGTGTTGATGCAGATGGTAGCATTTATATGCTAACTACATCATCTTTAGATGAATCACCAAGTGTTGCACCTAACGGAAGTATGGTAATATACTCAACAGTGTATCAGGGTAGAAAAGGTCTAGCCCTAGTTTCAGCTGACGGCAGATTTAAGGCA
>JAZRAY010000331.1:0-5806 GCA_045634805.1 Succinivibrio sp.
GAGTATTTGAAAGTAAGTGGCGGATGGAGTGAGATTCGAACTCACGGAGGGCGTAAACCCTCGACGGTTTTCAAGACCGTTGCATTCAACCGCTCTGCCATCCATCCGCAGAAGTGTTGATCTTATTGCACAAAGATCAAAGAATTTGTTTTCGTAACCAGCTTATTTTGTAAGTGGCGGATGGAGTGAGATTCGAACTCACGGAGGGCGTAAACCCTCGACGGTTTTCAAGACCGTTGCATTCAACCGCTCTGCCATCCATCCGTTGAAAACGGAATGCATTATAAGGAGTTTTTTTGAAAAAATAAAGCCTTTTTTTATTTAATTTTTATTATTTTTTCGTATTTAACTTAGTGTTTTTTCTAAAGAAAGCCTTATAAATCGACTTTATTTAAACTTTTGTAAAATAAAAATAGAATAATCTATTAAACAAGAATCTTGTTCTATTTCTCTTCTTTCATGTATACCCATCCAGCCTTCAGATAAATCATCATTGACCAGATAGTTAAAACAGTTGCAATGATAAGAGCAACTACACCAGCGTAAATCATTACCTCGTTATAACGCCAGATTAAACCAGAAATAGCAATCAGCTGAATAGTGGTCTTCCACTTGCCGATCCAGCTTACAGCCACATTGGCTCTCTTGCCAAGCTCTGCCATCCACTCTCTTAGAGCAGAGACTGTAATCTCTCTTGCAATAATAATCATGGCAGGGATTGTAATAAACTTACCTAAATGAGGATACAGGACATCTCTGTAAAGTGAATAATGCTCAACAATCAGAACTAAGGCTGTACATACGATGATCTTGTCAGCAACCGGATCAAGGAAAGCTCCAAACTTGGTGGTAAGCTTCATTCGTCTTGCCAGGTAACCGTCAAGCAGATCAGTCAGAGCCGCGATTACAAAGACAATTGCCGCATAGAAATTCGACATGTCAGAAGGCATGTAAAACAGCATGATGAATACTGGAATCAGGCCTAGTCTGATTAAAGTAAGAATATTTGGGATATTAAACATAACGTGTCCTAATTTTTTTTATTATTGTAACATGCTATGGCATCCAGATCGGACCAATACATTGTCTTTTAGGTAAATTAAATTCTGCCGGGTAACTTACATCCACAAGATAAAGACCATGAGGCTTAGCTGTAGGACCTGCAAGATTTCTATCCTTGGCATCAAACATATCTCTGAACCACTGAACAGAATTGGTCTTATTGCCAACAGTTAACAGAGAGCCCACAATGTTTCTTACCATGTGCATCAGGAAGGCATTGGCCGCAATATCGAAAACGATATACTGACCATATCTGTATACCTTGCAGAAATGTACACAGCGGTTAGATGAACGTGACTCATCCTCAGATGCTCTGAATGAACTGAAATCATGCTCACCCAGAATATAGTCTGCAGCTTCCTGCATCAGATCAACATCATAATCTCCCTGATATACAGAAACACCTTTATTCAGAATACCAGGTCTGTACAGAGTATTCTGAATGATATATCTGTAACGTCTTGCTCTGGCGGAAAAACGTGCATGGAATGAATCATCCACGTGTTTTGCCCAGGTTACGGCAATATCATTTGGAAGATTATTGTTGGTACCCATAATCCAGCCTCTGTCAGGTCTCTCCTTTGTCACATCAAAGTGAACAACCTGTCCAGTGGCATTTACACCGGCATCAGTTCTGCCGGCACACTGAAGCTGTATCTCCTCATCGGCAATAATAGAAAGAGCTCTTTCCAACTCGCCCTGTACTGTCTTTAAAGTACTCTGGCGTTGAAATCCAGCGTAATTACTTCCCTCGTATTCAATACCTAAAGCAATGCGCACAAAAACTCCTCGAATCAGCCTTTGAAAATCTTAAACTTAGCAACAAAATAAGTAATAGCGGTTACAGCAACCATGGCTGTAATCAGAGCCGGTAAACCTCTTATATTGCAGAGCACCAGTCCCCATACAATGATATTACGGATTACAAGAGTTGAAACTGCAAGAATGAAAAAAGATATGGCACTGCCGTCTTTTTTGAAGGTAAAGTTCTTATGTCCAAAATAAGAAACCCAGAACGCAGTTATAAAGGCAACACTTGTAATAATATTCTCATGTAAGGATGTGGCAAAAACCAGAGCAGTAGTAACTGCAAGATCAACCAGGGTTGCAGCGCCACCGACAATAACAAACCTTACAAGCTCGTAAAAACTTTTCTTAGAATCCATATTCTCTACAAACAAAATCCACCGTAAAAAGTGGAATAAAGCGCCTTGGCGCAAAAGTTAATTCTATTAAATACATAAGGTCAGTACCCGCAAAAAACAGATACTGACCATAATGAGACTGGATTAGGCTTTGACTTCTTCTTTTGAAGTAAGCTTCTTTACACCGTTCTCATTTGAGTTGTAGGAAATACCAACCTCAGTAGATGAGATTCCCTGAGGGATCTTCTTTGCAAGAGGACCGGTAATTGACTGAGCAACGTACACTGGTCTGCCCTTAACTTCCTGAGATAATCTGCCTACATATTCACCTAAAATACCGATTGAAATCAGCTGAACTGCACCTAGGAACAGGATCACACAGATTAAGGTGGTATAACCGGCGGTTGGGTTACCGAAAATCATGGTCTTAAAGATATTCCAGGTCATGTATATCAGAGACAGAAGTCCGATAAAGCCGCCAATATAGGACCAAACTTTTAAAGGCAGTGATGAGAAGGCAAAAATACCGTCTAATGCGAAGTTCCAAAGCTTCCAGTAATTCCACTTGGTCTCACCTGCAACTCTCTCAGGTCTTGTATAGCCAACCCCCTTTGAGCTGAAGCCTGGCCATGCATAAAGAGCCTTCATGAAACGGTTGCGTTCCTTTAAAGTCTTCAGAATATCGATAATCTTTCTGTCAATCAGTCTGAAATCTCCAACGTTTGAAGGGATCTTGACCTTTCCTGACATCTTGTTGAATACATAGTAGAAGCCCTCTGATGATACACGCTTGGTGTTGGTATCACTTGAACGGTCCTCTCTTACGCCGTATACGGTATCAATACCCTCGTCGCGCCAGATTCTGATGAATTCCAAAACCAGCTCTGGAGGGTCCTGCAGATCAACATCAATTGGAACAATTGCATCTGACTGAACAAGATCAAGGGCTGCAGACATGGCAGCTTCCTTGCCGAAGTTTCTTGATAGTCTGATTAAGCTGATCTTCTTGTCATTTTTCTGAAGTTCTTCAATAATCTCTACAGTGTTATCTGCTGAGCCGTCATCAATAAATACGATTTCAATGTGCTCAATTTCTGCAGCTAACTTTTCATTAACTGTTTTAACAAAAGTTTCAACTGTTTCATGTTCGTTATAAACAGGAACAATCAAAGCAACCTTATAATCAGGATTTCTCATAAAAAACCTTCTTTAATCAGTTAAAAACTCATGTCTTGATGATGGGTTGGTCTTGAAAAGACCGCCTAAGGCTGTTGTTGTGGTTTCAGAAGTCTGATCCTTGACACCTCTGGATTTTACACAGTAATGTGTAGCAGTAATGGTTACAGCAACGTTTTTAGTATCCAGTAGAGTCTGTAGCGCTACCTTTATCTGCTGTGTAAGTCTTTCCTGCACCTGAGGTCTGTGACCAAAGAACTGAACTATACGGTTAACCTTGGATAAACCAATGATTTTATCCGATGGCATATAGGCTACCTTTGCCACACCATCCATAACAACAAAATGATGTTCGCATGTTGATGTAACGGTAATATTGCATACCTTTACCATTTCATCAAAATGCATCTTGTTTTCAAATACACTAACTTTTGGGAAATTTCTGTAATCAAGTCCTGAAAAGACTTCATCTACAAACATTCTTGCAACACGGGAAGGAGTTTCTGAAAGAGAGTCATCAGACAGGTCAAGACCTAAGGTGGTCATGATGGATGACATATGAGAACGGATGATATCCTTCTTCTCCTCAGATGACAGTCCGTTATCCTGCCATGGAGATTCCAGCCCATGCCTGATTAAGGCATCTCTAACTAATATTGCTTCAGGAGACAGTTCTGAATTATTTGTCTGAGTAGTCATAGATACTTACTTCGTTTTCGACATTAAAATGCAGATGTATATGTTCGATATCAAACCTGCGGGCGAGATGATCACCTAAAAGCTTGATTCCCCCCTGTTCAGAGGCATCATGTCCCAAAACGAAAACAGGAGTACCTGTTTCCTTTGACATATGATAGGTCTGCTCATTCACATCACCAGTAACCAGAGCCTGAAAACCAGGTACATAGTTAGAATCAATCAGGAATGAGCCTGAGCCGGAACATACGGTTACATCCGAGATAAGAGTATCTCTATCGCAGTGACCTAAGACTGAAACTGAAGTCTGAAGAGAATCTGCAAGTAAAGATGCTATTTCACTTATTGATTGTTTCTTTGAAAATGAGCCCTTCATGGCAATAGATGATGGATCGCCCGGGCATACATAATCAATATTCTTTAAATCAAGAAGGTGGCAAAGATAGCTGTTGTTGCCAACTTCCATGTTGGCATCAAGAGGAAGGTGATATGCCAGAAGATTGATATTTGACTCCAGGATAGCAGAATATCTTTCCTTTAAGGTTCCACAGATAGGAGACATCTGTCCCTTCCATAGAAGACCATGATGAACCAGAAGTGTATCTGCCCCCTCTTCAATTGCAGCATCAATTGCCTCAAGTGAAGCAGTAACCGCAGTAGCGATTTTGGTACAGTTTTTAAAACCTTCAATCTGCAGTCCGTTCAGGGAAGCATCATGGAATGCTCCCACATCAAGATAAGATGAAAGGTAGGCTGTTAGTTCATCAATCTGCATTTGGTCACCTTCTGTAATGACTACGACCGATGCCGTAGGATTTCAAGCTATGTTATAAAGTCTGAACCATACATTTAATACTGGTCTTTGCCTGAACTCTCTGGCAGATACCCTGTACTGCTGCTCTGTTCTTTGAGGTTCCGGCATAAACCTTAATTAAAGGTTTTCCATTGATATTAACATTCTGGGTAACAGGAGAAAAACCTGCACTCTTTAACTGAGAAATAACCTGCTGAGCACCAGCCTTCTTAGAGAACACACCAACCTGAGCTGCATAGTTTCCTGAAGCTAAAGCATTAGAATCAGCCTTAGGAGCTGCAGCCTTCTGAGCATTAGCCTTTGGAGCAGCTGCTGCAGTTGCGGTAGCTGAGTGGCTTGATTTTAAGGTTTCACTCTTCACAGGCTGATTTGAAACACTTGGAAGTGCTGCACTCTGTGATGAATTGGTTGGAGTTGCAACCTCAAGATCAGATGATGCAAACATGTTGTCATCTGGAATTTCAGCAACATCAACTGTATTAGAACCAGCTGTATCAGTCTGCTTGGTCTTTAAAGCATCAAAAGGAGAATCTGCCTTTGGCTGAACCTGAGTCTTGGCAACAGAATCATCAATAGGCTCAAGCAGATCTGAATAGTCATGCTCACCAGCTGATACCAGCTGACCGTTATTGTCAGTTACAGCACCTTCAGGAGTGATGGCAATTGCATCGGTATTCTTCTTTGCAACAACATCATCCTTCATCAGGAATGGCATAAAAATCAGAATAACTGATAATAAAACCAGAAAGCCCACAATTCTGTTTCTCAGGCTTTTAGAAATTGTCTTTCCTTCTTTTTTTGTTGTTTCGTTATTGTCAGTCATATTAGTTCCCGATATTTGTTGTCTTTAAAGCCTTAACAGCTTCAGTTACAGTAACAAAGGAGCCGATTACATAAATTTCATCGTTGATTT
>JAZRAY010000332.1:0-8895 GCA_045634805.1 Succinivibrio sp.
CGATTATATCTCAAAAAATGAAACATAGTTAATATTATGTTCCTTTTTTTGCAAAAATAAAATTATGCTCAAAAAGTGGTAGAATGTGAACTCAATTATCCAATACCAAAGGTTATATAAAAAATATGCTGTCTTTTTTACCAGGCCCACTGCTGTTTATTATCAATAGCCTACTGATTGCGTTTAATGTAATCCTGATCGCCACACCTATTCTGATACTAGGAATAGTAAAGATTCTACTGCCTTTTGATTTCATCAAGTTCTTTGTGGACAACTGCAACTACTATCTATATAAGATATGGGTAGTTGATAACAGAATGCTCATGTCACTTACCAATGACATCAAATGGCATATAACAGGAGATGAGATCCCTACAACACGCAAGTCATGTATCGTGCTTTCAAATCACATCAGCTGGCTTGATATTCTGTTCATCGGTGCCGTATACGGCGGAAGAATTCCAATCACCAAGTTCTTCATGAAGCAGAATCTTATCTATATTCCATTTGTGGGTCTTGCCTGCTATACCCTTGGAATGCCTTTCCTCAGAAGATATCCAAAGGAGAAGCTATTAAAGAATCCAGCCCTAAGAACCAAGGACGTTGAGACCACCAAGAAGGTATGCAGAGATCTGATTAAATTCCCTTCATCACTTATCAACTTCTGTGAAGGAACACGTTATACCCCTGAGAAGGCAAAGAAGGCTAAATCAACCTACAGACATCTTATGCCTCCAAAGGCAGCATCTTTAGGTGTTGCACTATCCGAGATTTATGATGAGGTTGAATATATCTTCAACACCACCTTCTACTATCCTGAAAACTCAAAAGGCGCTTTCATGGATATGATGTTCGGCAGAATCAAGAATGTTTATGTAAACATTGAAATTCTGGAAAAGAACGATCGTCTGCGAGGAAACTACCTAGAGGATAAGACCTTCAAACACGATTTCACCATGTACCTGCGCGAGCTGTGGGAGAAGAAGGACAAGATCATCGATGACATGGAAGCTGATTTTAAGAATAATCAGCAGAAATAATCGAACGATTTCAATCTGTAAGGAAAGTGACGGCAATCATATCCTCATTTAATTAACTCAATTGGCAGACTTTTTGTAAGCAAGTCGACCGTTCACTTTCCTATATCTTTTAGACACCTTTTTTCTACATCTTGGCAATTAGACAGCTACCAGTTTTTTAGGGCATCTATTGTACTGGACATAACGCTGTCAAGCTTACCAAGAGAATCTACCGCTTTAATGATCGTATGCTTAACATTGTCCATACAGTTGTTTGCCATATTCTCGATAGTTTTGACGATAGATTGAGACTTATCCTTTTCAATTGTTCCAGAGCTGCCTTTCCAGGAAGAGGTATCAACTCCTAAAACATCAGCCTCCTGTTGGAACGAGCTGATAATTCTTTGTCTCTCCTGATTGTCTATAGCACTGTCACCAGTAACATTATTCAGCTGACGCTCCATTCTGCTAGCAAAGTCATTCAGTTTAATAGCTTTTTCAAGCTCTGACTTAACCTCATTCACAAATGTCACGGCTTTACTCTGCTCATCTCCACACGCTGCCATTAGATGTACCACTGTGGCCATCCTAATGCCTACCTGTTGTACATCGGCTACGGTGGTTGATTTTACATATGAAGTGTAAATGGTTGAATCGCTCATGGTCGTGCCCTCTTGAAGGAAAATCCTTGTGGAAGTACAAAAAACAGCTTTCCTAAAAACTCTTTGATTTGAGTATAGCATATTTTTCTAATATTGTTGCATCTACGTTAGGAAATTTTATCTGTTTAGATTATATTTGTAACAGGATTCACAAAAGTTTATTAAAGCTTTAAGAAACAGATAGTTAATTTATTTTTGTTCATAAAAATGACAATTGTCACCCTTTTTGAAGCTTCCAGAATCAGAATAAAATATCCCGCTCTCACAAAACAAAAGCATACATCTAGACAAGCCTGGCTACATAGGCAAAACTCAATGCAGGTCATTAACAACACAAGGTCCAATCTACCATGAAAAAGCTCTCTATACTTTTCTACCTTTCTTTATCTGCCTTAACCGCCTGTACACCTCTGACTCAAACCTCTGAGCAGAATGCCTACTACAAAAACAGCTCAGAGCTTAATCGTGATTATCAGAATGCTGTTGCAGCTGCGGTTACTCCTGACAGGAGCAGAATTTATTCAAATCTTATGGAAATCAATGGACCTCAAAACAGCACAGGGCAGGAATGGGTTAAAGTTAACGGCAGAGATATGGTCCTTGTAACCACTCTTGTAAAGGATGAATTCGTCAAATACTGGATGGAGGATGAGCCTTTTGAGGTAAAGGTTGACTGCTGGGTCTCCATACCTTCAGAGTGGAGCCGATTTAAACAGGAATTCGTACCGCTGGACGATAAGGCAGATATGGTAAGAATGCAGCAGATGCTGGGTATGCCTTTCAATGATCAGTATAACGTCCTTATTGAGTTTTATGCAGATGCAGAGAAAATCTTCAGACCATCAAAAGATTCTGAAGCCTACGACAGTGTGGCCTCCCTGGAGTATCCTGATGGTACAACTGAGGAATACAAGCAGTGGTTTGAAAACCAGAAGGACCGAGCATATAAAAGCACTCCAGGCTACCCTTTCACTCAGCTTGGATACAGTTATGACTGGAACCGCTATTCTATAAACCATGTTGGACTGAGCGAGTTTGTTGTTCCAAAGGGTACACTGGTTAAAGTGAAAAACAGAATGAATTATCAGGAATTTATAAAAGAAATAAAATAGGAAGAGAAGAATATTGAATCAAGGCTAAACGAAAAGATTATCGTTTAGCCTTATTAATTCTATTTTAGAGTCAGCAGATATTTAATCAGTTCGATGTACTGTTCTGCTGTATCAATATTATCTGTCATTGCCAGATACTTTCCGTTTACAACAATCTCAGGAACGGCCTCAATACCATATTCCTTGGTATAGCGGTCAAACTCTGAAATCTTTGCTGCAGTGATAAATGACTTGGATTCCTGCTCGTAACGGTCTTTTGAAACACCTAGGCTTTCAAAAAGATTAGCAAAATAAGAAGGATCTTCCGGGTACTGCTCTTTTACATGAATTCTTTCAAAAAGCTCTTCTCTTAATTCCTCGCCGATGCCCATATTCAAGGCTACAGCATAGGCTCTCTGAGTTTCAACACCGACATCTCCGCCGATGATACCAACTGGATTGTAGATATACTCAGCCTTACCTTCAAAAGCCTTTTTGATCTCGCTAAAACTAGGATCAAGAGCGAAACAGTGAGAACAGAAGAATGAGAAAAACTCCCTGATCTGAGGAGTGGTGGTGATATTCTCAGTTACAATCTTATAATCAGTGCCAAGCTTGTATTCCTTTGCATTAACACTGTTTGCAAAAAAGACACAGACTAATAAAGTCAGAACAACTTTAAACGCATTCTTAAACATCAATCAATCCTTAATTAAAAAGGCAATCTTTCCCAGCAGGATACTCTGTTACGCAGTTCATGAGGGTCACGCTTCGTTCTTTTAACCCCACGACTTATATAATAGAAGAACATCCTTGTAAGAAAATTATTCTTCACGACCATTTTACTTAAAATATAAAGTATTTTGACGGTCTTTCTTGAAATTTTAACAATCCTGTCAGCTTCAGGATCTGCATCATTGAGAAGTTTCAATGTTGCAGTTGCCATGGCAATGTTGAGCAGACAGAATAATCTTATTCCGCTCTCTTTTGTAGGGATCTTGAGAATAAAACTCAGTGCATCATCAAGATGTCCCTGACAGACGGCAAGATATTCTCTTATAACCTCAGAAGAATTGGAGCCATCCTTGGCTATAGGAAGGAAACACGCATCTCTGTCCTTGTCTACAAGTCTGTCCTTGAGGATATTTGTAAGCTGAAGTCCTTCTCCAAAACTTACAGAGAGATCCATCAGAGCCTTCTTATCTATATCATGATTATGCTCAGAGAACAGGGCTGCCAGAAGTTCACCGACAACGCCGGCAACATAATAGCAGTAATGATCTACATCATTTATATCCTTAATCTCTGTACCTTCAAGTGATCTGGACATACCAAGCGATAGAATGGATACGCCCTTTGAAAGGATATTTCTAACCTTAACAGGGAAACCAAGAGTTCTCTTGATAACCGCAGGCATATCCTCGATAAGAGCAAATTCCTTATCCACAGCTCCGTCACGAACAAGATCAACAGCCTGTTTATGAAGTTTTAAAAGCTCCATCTCATCATTAAAGCCCTCTTTGCAGAATAGAGAAAAAGACTTTAACCATGAGATTTTCTTTTCTACCTGTGCCTTAGGATCATCCTCTACAGTATCAGCAATTCTACATAAAAGGTAAGCATTTGATATATAATCAATTAATGCCTCTGGGAGCATAGGAATTGTAAGAGCGAATGTTCTTGAAACATTCTTAAGGTGTTCCTGCTGTGAAGAAAAATCAATTTCAGTTAACACTTTGAAATTATCCCGTCGCGCAAAATTTTCTATAATGATACAGTCAGCAAAAAAATAATATAAAAAAAGATTTAGGTAGAAGTATATCATGGATAACTGCTTAGAAAGAGAACATCCTCCTGTAGGTAACCTATTATTAAGAACACTTGCAATGCCCGGAGATACTAACCCTGCCGGAGATATTTTCGGTGGTTGGATTATGTCTCAGATGGATATAGCAGGAGCTCTTCTGGCAAGAGAAGTTGCCAACGGAAGAGTTGTAACCGTAGCCGTTGAAGGTATGTCATTTTTAAAGCCGGTTGCGGTCGGTGATATTGTCTGCTGCTATGGTAAATGCACACATGTTGGAAATACCTCACTTAAGGTTCACATGGAGATCTGGGTTAAGAAATTCATCGTATCTCCTACAGATGAGCATGCAGAAAGGTATCTGGTTACAGAAGCTAACTTTATTTATGTAAGTGTTGATAAGGACGGAAAACCAAAACCACTGCCTCCAACAGCAAAAATTGTTGCAGAAAAAGGAATTGATGCTGCAAGGGTTGGACTGAACAGTGACGGCACACTGAAATAGATGGAAAAAAGGAAAAATAATACCGGACTGAAATCCGGTATTTTTTTTATAGAGCGTCTACAGTAAAATGCTTTATCTCTTCAAATTCCCTGTCAATGAAGTATTCAAAGTGTTTCTTAAGATTCTCTGTGTATCCAAGTCTAGACTGATGGAAAAAGCCAACACAGAAAATAGCAAGATGTTCTGCTGCTGTTGCAATAGCAAGATTTGCAGGAAGCTGACCTTTAGCAATACAGTTTCTTAGGATTTTGTTCATAAGCTCATGTCTAGCCTTGATGAATTCAAGAACCTTGCCTCTTACAATATCATTTCCGGCTGATCCGTTCATAATAGAGATAATCATTGACATCAGAGATGAGCTGATAAATTTGTTGCTTTCCTCATCAACCATCGATTTAATACAGGTCTTAAGCTTTGATAGCGGATCTGGCTCAGCAGGATCTGCTGCATCATGAAGCAGCTGGAAGGAGAACTTCTCTGTATCAATGAAGTCCATCAGATTAACCAGAAGTTCTTCCTTATTTTCAAAATGCCAGTAGATGGCGCCTCTGGTGACACCTGCATATTTTGCAATATCAGATAGACTGGTTCTTTCATAGCCTCTGCGGGTAAATAGTCTTTGTGCGCTCTCTAAGATTTTTTTTCTGGTTGCAAGAGAGTCTTCCTGAGTTCTGCGAGGCATAAAAACCACCTTAATATATGAACAAAATTCAAAATTCTGTATGTAAATCTATTTGAGATTTTATGAAATCTGCTCAATTTGTCAACGTTTATAGGTAATTCTTATCAAGAATTGCTTTTATAATGCATAAGTTAGATCTCAGAATTTTGAGATATGAAAAAAACGTAAATCCCTTCAGAAATGCTCTTTTTTCTCACACAAAAACATAACAATTTGAAAAAATTAGGAGTTTTTCTACAATAGACATACAATTGTCTTATTTGTGTTTAGCACAAAATGCGATTTAAGTAGCATAATTACAGGTTGCAATTTAATGCAAACTTTCACTCTATTAATAAGAATAACACCTCATTATCCATAGGACCCTTGTGTATGTTATTGTTCAGAGCAAACAAATTCATATTACCTTGTGCGATTGCAGTGGCAATCCTTTCATTAGCAGGATGTGGTAAATCAGAAGACCAGCAGCATGGAGCCCTACCAGTTGACGTTACTCTGGTAAAGAAGGCAGATGTTGCAGTTATCTCACGTCTAACCGGAAGAGCATCCGCAACCCGTAAGGCTGAGGTAAGACCTCAGGTTACCGGCATTCTTCAGAAACGCTTATTCGTTGAAGGTTCTATTGTAAAACAGGGAGATCAGCTATATCAGATTGATCCATCTGTATATGAGGCAAATGTAAAATCAGCTGAAGCAGCACTGGCAAGTGCAAAGGCAACTCTGCACTCAAGCAGACTGAAGGCAGAAAGATACAGAAGTCTGTTAGAAAAGAAGGCTGTAAGTAAGCAGGATTATGATGATGCTCAGGCAGCTTACCTGACAGCAAACGCAAGTGTTAAATCAGCAGAGGCAAGCCTTGCCACAGCTAATATCAATCTTGCATATACAAAGGTATACGCCCCTATTACAGGAACCATCAGCCGTTCTGATATTACCGAGGGTGCGCTTGTTTCATCCGGTCAGGCTACTGCTATGACAACTATTCAGCAGCTTGATCCTATTTACGTTGACTTGGGTCAGACCGCAGAAGAGAACATTCTACTGCGTAAGAACCTGACAGAAGGCAAAATGCTGAATGACGGCAAGGCTACCGTGGATATCTATTTCTCAGACGGAACCAAATATGCACATCCAGGTACCATTGAATTTGCTGAAATGAGTGTTGATGAGTCAACAGGCATGGTTAATCTGAGAGCTTTAGTTCCAAATCCTGAACATGTTCTGTTACCAGGAATCTTCCTGCGTGG
Organism: Succinivibrio sp.; assembly: GCA_045634805.1. GTDB lineage: Bacteria > Pseudomonadota > Gammaproteobacteria > Enterobacterales > Succinivibrionaceae > Succinivibrio. The sequence continues at coordinate 7,011 of JAZRAY010000332.1, forward strand.
CGAAATCAATCAGGGTGTAATGCCAAATGCTCTTACCGTTGCAGCAAACGGAGTTCAGCGTGAGGCCAACGGTATCACCTATGTATATGCTGTAAACGAGCAGAGCCAGGTTCAGAGAATCAACGTTAAGCTTGGAGCTCAGACCGATAATGCTTATGTAGTTCTGGAAGGCTTAAAGGAAGGTGACAAGGTCATCATCAGCAACACCCAGAAGATTCGCCCTGGTGTACCAGTAACACCTATTATTCCAGGTCAGGCCCCTCAGAACGGACAGCAGCCTCAACAACAGCAGCAGAATAAATAGTTACGAGGAATAATAACAGATGGCTCGTTTTTTTATTAATCGACCTATTTTCGCATGGGTGATTGCAATCTGTATTATGCTTGCAGGTATATTCGCAGTAAACACACTGCCAGTATCACAGTATCCTACAATTGCACCACCTTCAGTATCCATCAGATCATCATACCCTGGAGCTGATGCCCAGACCGTTGAAAGATCTGTAACCCAGATTATCGAACAGAATATGACAGGTCTTGATGGCTACATGTATATGAGTTCATCTTCAGACTCATTCGGTAACTCAACCATCACCATCACTTTTGAGCCTGGTACCAATGCTGATATTGCACAGGTTCAGGTTCAGAACAAGATGCAGCAGACTCAGTCACAGCTGCCAACTACAGTTCAGCAGAATGGTGTTGACGTATCCAAGTCAACTGATGCATTCCTGCTGATTGTATCTTTAGCTGCTACCGATACTGAGCATACATCAACCGATATCTCAGACTACATGGAGACAAACCTGAAAGAGCCTCTATCCCGTGTTGACGGTGTAGGTTCTCTGCAGGTTTTTGGAGCACAGTATGCTATGCGTGTATGGCTGGATCCTGAAAAACTGAATAATTTTGCTATTTCAGCAGGTGAGGTGTCTGCCGCAGTTCAGGCACAGAATGCTCAGGTGACCTACGGTGCTCTAGGCGGAACTCCAGCAGTTCCAGGTCAGCTTTACACTTACACAATTACCGGTCAGAAGAGACTTGAGACCGTAGAGCAGTTTGAAAACATCCTTTTAAAGGTAAATCCAGATGGAACCAAGGTAAAACTTAAGGATGTTGCAAAGATTGAGCTTGGTTCAGAGTCATACAATACCAGTGGTAAATACAACGGCAAGGCATCATCAGGTCTTGCTATCATGCTGGCATCAGGAGCCAATGCTCTTGAAACTGCAAAGAAGGTAAAGGAAGTTGTAAACGAGAAGGCTCAGTACTTCCCAGACTGGGTTGAACTGACCTATCCTTACGATACTACAGAATTCATCGATGTATCTATCAATGAGGTTTACCATACCTTATTTGAAGCTATTCTTTTGGTTGTTCTGGTTATGTATCTTTTCATGCAGAACTTCCGCGCAACCCTGATTCCATCTATTACAGTTCCTGTTGTGCTGTTAGGAACCTTTGCCATCATGCAGGCATTCGGTTTTTCTATCAACACACTGACCATGTTCGGTCTGGTACTGGCAATCGGTCTTCTGGTTGACGACGCAATTGTTGTGGTGGAGAACGTTGAGCGTATTCTGCACGAGGAACCTAATCTGACACCCAAACAGGCTACCGTAAAATCCATGGATGAAATTACTGGAGCTCTGATTGGTATTGCTCTGGTTCTGTCAGCAGTGTTCGTACCTATGGCTTTCTTTGGTGGTTCTACCGGTGTTATTTACCGTCAGTTCTCAATTACCATCGTATCTGCCATGATTCTGTCGGTATTCATCGCAATTGTACTGACACCTGCACTTTGTGCAACTATCCTGTTACCTCCTGGATACAAGCCTGAAAAGCGTAACCTGTTTACCTATATTGTATACAGATTCGATAAGCT
>JAZRAY010000333.1:0-4579 GCA_045634805.1 Succinivibrio sp.
TCCAGTCCATCAATGAATGGGGCTGGAACGGACAGCTTTTCTAGAGAATAGCTCTATTTCCTCTTAGCTATCATTTAGGATCCAGGCGATTCCTTTGGCACAGCGTTTGTCGCTCTCAAAGAAATGATTGCCTGGATTACTTTCAAACACACACTCTATCCCCTGCTCTCTTACAGCATCATAAATCTCAAGAGTCTTATCCTTAACAGTTCTAAGATAGCTGTTTCTGGCTGAGCTCTCCTTATCTCCAAGTGAGAGATATATTTTTGAAGGTTTTCTTTGAGGAGGATTTCTCTTATAAAATTCCACAAATTCAGGGAACCAAAGAGAGCCTGACATACTTGCAGCTCTGTCGAAGGTATCTGATTTACAGATTGCATACAGGGAAAAAAGTCCTGCCAGTGAATAACCGCTGATGCCAATGTAGGAAGGTCTGCCTTCTACAAGATTGAGAGACTCAGGAATGATTCTGTTTTCTAAAAGGGCTAGAAAGTCGTCTGCTCCACCGTCAAATGGAGGCTCACTATGGTAAAGAGATGGACAGGACCATGGCGAGAGATGATGATTCCAGTCATCCACCTTAACATTAAGAAAGTTAAAGTCAGGAGTATCCATCTTAGAAAGCATCTCTACAATCTCTGAGCCATCCGAGTTAAAGGAGTTGAAAAGAATCAGAGGAGCGTCTGCCTTATCCGCACAGAAAAGAGTTACAGCGGTATTCTCAATCTTAAAATCTTTTCTATCCATAGAGGCTATCCTTTAAGAAATAATCAAGACTCAAACAAAACAGAAGAAAAATGAGGTCTTTTTGCTAGATTATCTGCAAATTAAGTACAAAAATAGCTTTCTTTTGCAATTATTTAATATTTCTCAGATTTTTTTTGATAATATTCTATTAGCACAAAAAAAATCCTCTAAAATTAAATAGTAATCCCAAGATCAGTTTGACACTCCCTCATGCATATTTGAGGAGCTTAATTATGAAAATAAATAAGAAGCTGTTACCTTTTCTAATCCCTGTAATTACAGGTCTTATCATAGGTTCTGTGGTTCTGATTATTCATCCATCCACCGGAAAAAAGCTCGGTGATCTCATCTACTCCAGCGGAGTATCTGTAGACAGCTATTCATATGCAGTAGGAAAAGCTGCTCCATCAGTACTGAATATCTACGTGGCCCAGCTTAATGACGATTACACCAAACCAGATACCAACAATATCATCACCTCAGCATCAGGCGTGGTCTTTTACAAGAACGGCATTATCGTGACCAACTATCATGTGGTTACTGCAGGTAATGAGCCTGATAACGGAATCTGGGCCCAGACCCGTGACGGCAAGATCTTCAAGGCCTTTGTTGTGGGAACTGACAGAAGAACCGATCTTGCAGTGCTGAAGGTTGAAACAACTGATCTGCCACCTATCAACAAGGTTAAAAAGGATCCTAAGGTTGGAGATATCGTTCTTGCAATCGGTAACCCTAATAACCTTGGACAGACTGTAACTCACGGAATTATCTCTGCCCTCTCGCGCTCAGGCTCAGGTCTTTTAACAAAAGATCAGATGAACATCCGTCAGGGCGTACAGGAGCTTATCCAGACCGATGCTCCTATCAATCAGGGAAATTCAGGCGGTGCCCTAATCAACTCACAGGGGCTTTTAATCGGAATCAACACCGCCTCTTTCAATTCAGAGAACACCTACGGTATCGGCTTTTCAGTTCCAACCTCAATGGTTACCAAGGTTGTTGATGAAATCCTGGCTCATGGCAAGGTTGAAAGAGGCTATCTTGGAATCTCTGATGCCGAAGTCAGCTCACTTGAACAGTCATCAGGTGTAACTGTAGGCTTTATTGATCCTCAGGGACCTGCATTTGGTATTCTAAGAATCGGCGATATCATCAAGAAGGTTGATGACGTTGAAATTGAGGATGTCCGTCAGCTTATCGATCTGATTTCACAGTCAAAGCCAGGCAGAACACTCTCCTTTGAAATTCTGCGCAACAACGAGAGCAGAACAGAAAGCATTACTCTTACAGAAGACAACACCTCAATCGAGTAATGCCTATTGAAACTCTGCTGTAGCAATCTGCAGCAGATTTTTCTATAGAAACTTTGTCATATCACAGGCATCTAATATCAGAGCCTTCTGACTTTCATCAAGATTAAACAGACTGAAGATAATCGCATCAAGATTTCTATATAAAGTCTCAACCCTTGTCTTATCAGTGCAGGCCATAATCTCTTCAACAAGGTTGATAAAAGGCTTCTGCTCCTCATAGGAAATCATTGGGATAGGAATACTCTCAATGTGAGCACGCAGTACCTTAACTGAGTTGAATCTCTTATCGTAGATAAACTGAGCGATTGATGAATTTAAAATGCTCAGAATATACTTGATACTCAGCCCTTCAATCTGAGGGATGACAATGTTGCTGCTGTTTAGTGACAGAGTCTGCTTGTCATCATAGGCAAATACCAGATGATTGCTGATGAATCTGTAGATGAGCTTCTCTTTTGCTCTGTACATGGATTCAGGTGCAACCTGCTGGAAGTGCTCCGGATTAAAGGTTATAAAACGCTTTGGTGAATCAATACGATACTTGAAGACATCGGCGCCCTTTAAAATAACCTCGTTATCAGCTGACTTTCTGCTGGATATGTAAAGATTGTTATTACCGGTAACAATGCCCAGGGCAAACAGAGCGTTGTCCTTTAAAAAGCGGATGTTATCCAAAGAGAAGATCTTAGAGAGGATCTGTTCCTCGTTGTCATCTGTCTTGAAATTCAGATACTGTGAATCCACATATCTTTCCTTTCTGATAACAAACTCGCGCTGACCGTCTGTCACCTTCATATTGATGCAGGAAATAGGCTTTGAAGTCTTCTTAAGCTGCATGATGATACAAGGACACTGAACCTTGTCAAAGGCATTGCCAAGATAGTTCAGTGACAGAATTGAGGTATTCTCAATAAGCTTTTCACGTACCGGATAATGAGTCTTAACATTCAGGATAGCCTCAGGCATTACGAAGGTAATAGTGCCTCCGTTCTTTGAGTGCATGATGGATTTCTCCAAAAACACATCATAGGATTCAATAGTTGAGCCTTTGGCTGATGAAAACAGATTCTTAAGGATATTCTTATCCTCAGAGGTATATGAATAGCCCCATGGTGGATTTCCTAAAATATGGGTAATCTTAGGATTTGAAAACTCAGTCAGAAAATCATTATTGGTGATGTTCTTATAAAGAATATCAGTGTTATCAAGCTTGTATTTTAGGGCAAGATTGATTCTGGTCAGAGTTACCGCAATATCATCGATATCATTACCGAAGATATTCTCAACCTTAACCTCATAAGGCAGCTTTAAAAGGAAATTACCGGTTCCGCAGCATGGGTCCAGAAGATTATCACCAGGATGATATGAATCTGATGAGAGCACAATCTTTACAATCTTATCCACAACCTTGGATGGAGTGTAATAGGTACCGGTAGCCTTTCTGTTCTCAATGTTTCTGCAGGAAATGTATACAAGGCCTAAGGTGTCCTCGGTCTCCTGATAGTCAAAATTCAGATCCAGAAGATAGCTGTACTTATCGACAAGCTTTTTAACCTTTGAGCCTTTACCGATAAGGTCGGATATAAGCTTCTCATAACAGCCAAGCTTTAATCTGCCTTCAAAAAATGCCGGCAGGAAAGGTGGTCTGTAATCAAGCTCAAGTCTTTTCACAATCAGAGACAGAGCGGTCTCTGACATAATCATGCGCAGATGGTCGGTATCAATATCAATCTTGTGGGAATCAACATTCTCTAAAAGTCTGCTGATGATATCAATTGAGGTACTGTCCTTTGACACATATGAGTTATAGATATAGGAGCCACTGATGAACTTCTTGTTGCGGCGGCTCTTTAAGGACAGATTCTTACCTGATTTGATTTCTTTTTTAAGCTTGCTGATATAGCTTTTTGTAAAGTAATTCTTTTTATTCTCAATACGGTCAGGAACCAGCTTGCTGAGCTTAATCCAGTTATAGCCGGTCGCAACCGATACGGATAATTCTGCACAGGCCTGAGGAAGAGTCAGATAATTGCGTAAATCAGATGCTTTTTTTCTGGTTTTCTTCTGTGGCAGCTTGGCACTTTCTGGAATAATCCAGAAATCATCAACCAGCTGGGCATTTCTGAATTTGCCCTGTTCACAGAGAGTCTGTGTCTGTTCCTCTGATATACCAAATTTTACTGAAGCCTGCTTTATAGAAATATATTTCATGATTATCCGAATATTGTTTTTTTTGTAATAGTTCTCTTGCTTTCTGATTTAGGAACAAACAGCTCAAAAATACACGCTAATTTTATAGGATCTCTTCTTTTTAAGAAAGTTAATACACGCACAAATGGAGTCTTGCTTGGATTTTTATTTTAAATCTATGAAGAAACAGACAGTTACCGCAGAAAAAAATATTAAAAAACAACAGACAACCTTAAATATCATCAAAGTACAGATTACAAAAATACAAGAACCTTATAGTTTTTAATTATAACAGCGCATAAAAATATAGTATTACTAACTTGTTGATA
>JAZRAY010000334.1:0-3049 GCA_045634805.1 Succinivibrio sp.
TTTGCAATGGCGATGGTAGCCTGAGCCTTACCTTCAGCGATATTGATTTCAGACTGCTTCTCACCTTCAGATTTGGCAATGGCAGCTTCTCTTGCACCGTTTGCAAGGTTAATCTGTTCCTGCTTTCTACCTTCAGACTCGAAGATAACAGCTCTTTTCTCTCTTTCTGCAGTGATCTGTCTCTGCATTGCCTGCAGAATAACAGCAGGTGGAGTCAGATCCTTGATTTCATAACGCAGAACCTTAACACCCCAGTTTAATGCAGCCTCGTCAATTGCAGCTACAACCTGGTTGTTGATAACATCACGCTCCTCAAAGGTCTCATCCAGAACCATCTTACCGATTACAGAACGCAGAGTGGTCTGAGCAAGCTGGGTGATAGCCACGATGTAATTTGAGGTACCGTAGGAGGCTAGCTTTGGATCGGTAACCTGGAAGTAAAGAATACCGTCAACTGAAAGCTGGGTGTTATCACGGGTGATACATACCTGACTTGGTGTATCCAGAGGAATTTCCTTTAGTGAGTGCTTGTAGGCAACCTTATCAATGAATGGGATGATGAAGTTAAGACCTGGATTTAATACCTTGTGGAACTTACCAAGTCTTTCAATAACCCAGGCTGTCTGCTGAGGAATAACCTTGATAGCCTTAACTGCAAAGATAATTGCAATAATAATCAGAATCAGCGCAACGCTGCCGCCTGACAGATCCATATCTAAATACATTTATATGCTCCTTAATTACTTAGTTAAAATCAGTCTGGTACCATCGACCTTCTCAATGTGGTAGATACCGCTCTCAAGTGAGCCTTCCCTGGCGTAGGCCTTCCACTGAGCTCCACGGTAGTTAACGGTGGCACCTCCGTCGGAATCGATTTTCTCGACGTTAATAATCTGTCCCTTATCAAGATTGTCACATTCCTGATTAGGTGTAAGCTTTTTTCTGATATTGCGTCTGAAGACAAATGCCGCAATCACACCTGCAATGGCAACCACGGCCGCAACAATACACTGTGCTGTAAAGGTGGTTCCCATGAAGGCAAAGATACAGGCTATAGCACAGCCTGCCACCAGCGCCAGAAGATAGATGCTTCCTATCATCATCTCAACACCTAAAAGCACAAGGCCCAAGATCAGCCAGATAAGATAGTTTTCCATGGCTTATTTCTCCTTCAGATTAGCTTTTCTTTTATTAAGTTTTGATGAGACTATGGCCACAAACACCACAAAGAATATGAATGGGAAAAAGATAATTTCCTCATCCTCAGGGTCAACTATAACTGCAAGAAAGCCTGTTACCAGCACTACGAAAACAAAGCCTATGAAAAGCAGAACCTTTAAGGCCTTCTGTACAAATGACCCCTGGTCATTCTGCGTGATTACCGTTGTACTCTGAGAGAACTGCTTTGGAGCTTCTCTGTTTGGAATATTTACGGATGAAGGGGATCTCTGCTGATTCTTTAGTGAAATGTTCTTTTCAATTGAAGGACTGTTCAGCTGACCTGCATGCTGACTGTGCTCTTTCTGAGATCTTGCAATCTCATCCTTAATCTCATCAATTGAGGTTTTCCCCAGTTTCTCGATGAGAGATACATAATCTCCATCTTTAGGTTCGAAAGGAATGTTGCTCATAGAATCCTTATATCTCTTTTGGAGAGGTGAAATCTGACAGTCTTTATCTTTGTGGACTGTTCTTTTGTCTGTTGTTTTTACGCAGATTAAACCTGCTGTTTTGTCTGAAAAAATTATATCACAGGCATCTGTTTTAATCGGTTTTTGCTCCAGACTTTTTAATCTTGGTCAAAAAAGATTTCGTATATATACAACATTTTTCTTATATCTGTGTTAGTGGAAAAACTGCAGGAAAAATACTGTTTTGTTTTTTCTGATAATTTGGTGAAAAATCTTTTCAGAAATATTTCGTATGATTTGCAGAATTCAGATAATTTCTTTTAATATCAGTAAGTAAAATCTGATTCTAAAGAAAAATATATAATTTTTTATACTCGATCACACTCTTAAATCTTGTCACAAATGTAGCTGAAAAAATCTTCTATCCTTATAGATAGTTCATCACTAAAAAAATGGAAGAGGATCCTTTTGCCTGAATTTCATCCTGCTGATGTGACAAAGTCTTTAAATCAGCAGATTTAATTCATGTGCCTTACGGGGAAAGTTGTCAGAGGTGCATTATGTCTGAGATTAATATTAACGGCGGCAATCAGAACATCAATAACGGTCAGTTCAATAACGAAGATCAGAACGTCAATAACAATAATCAGCAGCATTATACCTATGACGATGTGCAGGCTGATCTGAACGGACTTAATGATGTTCAGGACTATGACGAGATTGATAATGGCCCAGACGAGATTCTCAATGAATTTGAAGTTATCAGTGAATATACAGATGTTCCTGAATTATCCGATGCACTTATCAGCAAGAAAAAGGCTCTGAACATTTTCAAGGCACCTCTTGAAACTCATGACAATTTTGAGCGCACCTTAGCCCGCAAGCACAAATTCAGTTTCTTTGAAAAGATCCTGTGTGTGGTTACCTTCGGTCTGGCTTCACCTCTTATCAAACATCTGAATAAAAGCAATGACAGAAGAGAAGCAGATGAGCTTAAGAACAATACCATCATTATCAATCAGGTTCTTACTCATATGACAAAGGGCGGTCCTACTGAAAAAGTCGGTATGAATCTGTATGACAACGGCAAACTTGTGCATGCACTGTTAGAGAGAAATGATAAGGATCAGCTGTATATCAAGCTTCCTGGTATGCAGCAGAGAGTAAAACTTCCTTACGATCTGGAACAGATGAAGACGCTGATTGCAACAGATATCTGCTCTCATATTGATATTTACGGTATTGATGCCGCCTTACTCGGTCTTGATGCCCAGGATAAGGATGCAAACCGCAGAGGCATGCTGACCAATATCCTCTCTCACATGACCGGCGGAGAGAAGAACTATCATGAGCTTAGTGTAATGGACTTCAATTCACTTGAGTCTGTTGTAAAGAATATTCGTGATAATTCATACACC
>JAZRAY010000335.1:0-3868 GCA_045634805.1 Succinivibrio sp.
ATTTAAGAAGTTTTTCTCCTTTCTGCGTTAAGACGATGCCTCTGTTATATCTTTCAAAAAGAGGAGAGCCGATTTCTTTTTCAAGATTCATAATCTGAGTTGAGATATGGGATTGTGCGAAGTTGAGTTTTTTGGCTGCAGAGGAAAAGCTTCCTGTTTCTGCAACAGCTTTAATGATTAGAAGACTCTTGATATTCATAGCTGATATCCTCACCATTTACATATCTCATTTTGTGATAGTAATTATAATATATTATCATTGAAAGTGATAACGGTGAAATCTATAATTAAGGTACAATATCAGACAAAAGAGGTAAATGTCATGAAGTATTCAAAGGTTCTTGTAGATGGTTTGAATGTTTTCTACCGCGAGTGCGGTGATCCTTCAAAGGAAATTTTCCTGCTGCTGCATGGTTTTCCATCCTCAAGTCATATGTATCGTGATCTGATGCCATATCTTGCTGAGAAGTACCATGTCATTGCTCCTGACTTTATCGGCTTTGGTCAGTCAGATGCTCCTTCAAGAGAATCCTTTAAATACACCTTTGAGAATCTTAGTAAGTACATTGAAGGCTTTATTCGCGAAATGAAGCTTGAGAGATTCTATCTGTATGTATTTGATTATGGTGCTCCTATTGGCTTTAGAATTGCCATGAGAAATCCACAGAAGATTCTGGGAATAGTAAGTCAGAACGGCAATGTCTATAAGGAAGGTCTTGGAAAGAAATGGGAGCAGAGAGCTTTATACTGGAAGAATCCTACTCTTGAACAAAGAGAGTCTTACAAGTCAGCCTTTGCTCTTGAGACTGTAAAAGGTCAGTACGAATTCGGTACCCCTGAGAATTCTGTAGCACCTGATGGCTATCTTCTGGATATCTATTACTCAAAGACAATTCCTGACTATGATGAGATTCAGTCAGATCTGATTTTTGACTACCAGACTAATGTAGAACTGTATCCGGAGTTTCAGAAATATCTTAGAACCTATACTCCCAAACTTCTGGCTGTATGGGGCCAGAACGATCCTTCATTTATATTTGAAGGTGCAAAGTGTTTTTCTCGAGATGTGCCAGATGCAAGAATTGTCGGTGTAGATAGCGGTCATTTCGCCTTAGAATCTCACTGCAGGGAAATTTCACAGGAGATACTTGAATTCTTCTAGAATTATCGTGATAAATCAGTTGGTTATTTTATTTTAATTTTTTTGCTAAAGGAATTTTCTCTCCGTCCGTTAAGTTATTTAGACGGATTATTAGACCGGCCAGTGAGCCGAATCTCAGGAGAGAAACAAGAGGGCAACCTCTTGAAATTACAAAAAGTTCTTGTGTTTGTTTGATAACTTTGTATGGCTTGTCTATACAAAGTTTCTTTTTAGCGAGATTTAAAAAATGACCAAAAGAATCAGCTTTTTTGTAAAGATGGAACTCTCCGGATTATTTTCTTTTAAGCGCATGCTTAAGAAAAGAGAGCCTCTTGATGAAATCTAGTCTACGCCTTTGTAGACTTTAAGGTTCTGAACTGATTTGGTGTGCACCCGAATTTCTTTTTGAACACTCTAAAAAAATAACCTGAATTCTGATATCCGCAGTTTTCGCCAATCTTGGCAACAGGAAGATTTGTCAGCAGCAGCGCCTGCGCTGCTCGATCCATTCGATAGTCATTGAGATAATCAATGAAACTTTCACCAAAATTCTTCTTAAAGAATCTGCAGAAATACTCGGTGGTAAAGCCAAGTTTTTCTGCAGTTTCATTAACTGTAATGTTCTTTGGGTAATTCTCTGAGATATGCTTTAAAAGAAGCTTAACTCGATCCTCTCTCTGCATAAAGGAATTGTCTGATGTGACAGCTTCCTCTGAGAAATAGCCTTTACTCTGCAGAATTGCAAAGATTTCGATAAGCTTTGATTTGATTCTAAGTCTTGAACAGACTGAATTTTCCTTTGAGTTTGAAACTATGTAGTCGATAGACTTATCAAGGAACTCAAAATCCGGATCATCCGGAGTTATCGGATTATATAGGGATGTGTAACCTAAAACCAGAGCTTTACTCAAAGCTCTCTCATTCTTGTCATATTCACTGAATGGCAGCATTTTAGGATTGAAAACCACAGCGCTTTCAGAGGAGTAGGATGGAAGAATGAAAGAGTGAAGTACATTGGCAGGGATAAATGCAATTGCTCTGTCTTTGATTTTATATTCCTGCATTTTGATGGTGTAGCTGAACTCACCCTTAATAAAGCGAACCAGCTCCACATCACTGTGCCAATGCATCTTAATATTGTTGTCAAAGTTATATCCTGACCACACGTAGCTCTCAAGAGGGAAGTTTGAGTCACCTCGATTAAGAGTTTCCTTAAGATTTTCTATATCTAAAACGGTGGTCAAGATTATATCTCCGATTAGTCAGCTAATGCTGTGTTTGCCTGTCTTGCATCAAGTTCCTTGATGATTTCAGGATATTCCTTATCAAGCTTATAGCCTAGCATTGCAATGATACCTAATACAAGGATACCGATTGGAAGCAGGGTGCTTGCCCATAGGATTGCATTGCTTGCAGAAGCTGTCTGCTCTACAGCGTTAGGTACATAGCCGCCGAAGTCTAAAACGAAGCCCATCAGAACAGGGCCTAAGCCTGCGCCAACCTTGGTTCCGAATGATGCACCAGCGTAGATGTAACCCTCATGACGCTCGCCGTCACGGTACTCGCCGTACTCTACAGTATCAGGAATCATAGCAAATAGAGTGGTCCATGTGAAACCCTGACCAAAACCGTAGAATAAAGAGGTCAGATAGAATGCATTTACTGAGTGAGGGAATGCGAATCTGATTGCCATTGCGATGCACAGCATTACACATGCCATCAGAAGACAGTTTCTCTTACCTGCAATCTTCAGCATGAATGGCAGCAGAAGAATCATGGTTGCAAATCTGCCTGCGTTAACTAAAAGACCGTAGGTACCAACCAGCTCAGGATCGTTTAGGAAGTACTTGCAGAAGTAGATGTTAACGGTATTGAAGGTAACATCAGAGGTACATACGAATACCATTGCAAGAGTCAGCATTACCCAGTAGCGGTTTGAGAACAGACCTTTCATAGCCTTCTTGAAGTTACGCTGTGATGGAGCTGGAACTGGAGATGCAATTCGCTCGTGACAGAAGAAGAAGGTTACAAAGAATACAGCTGCACCGATTGCACCGATGGTCAGGAAGGTGTAGGTCCATGCACGGGCATTGTTACCATAGAAGTTAACCAGTGGCATGGTGATAGCGGTAATGGTTGCATTACCAGCAGCCGCGAGCACCATTCTGTAGATAACAATTACAGATCTCTCGTAACTGTCTCTTGTCATCATGGTACTCATCGCGCCGTAAGGAAGATTGATAGCTGTATATACAACAGTAATAGTAAAGTTGTATGAGAAGAAAATATAGATCAGTTTAGCTGTGTCGCCTAAACCCTCAGGTACGGAGAACAGCATGGTTGCACCAAGAATATATGGAATCAGCATACGCAGGATCCATGCTCTTGCCTTACCGTATGGTGATACGGTACGCTCGATCAGGTGACCCATGAAGATATCAGAGAAACCGTCGAATAATCTTGATGCCAGCATTAAGGTAGCAACAATACCAACGTTAACTCCAACATACTCAGTGTAGTAGAACATCAGGAAGGCCTGAGTTGCTACGTAAAGCATGCAGCTTGCGAAATCTCCCAGACCGTATGCAACTTTCTCAGTCACTCCGATTGGAAGCGGTTTATCGGCACGATTCTTTAATGCTTCAATAACCATTTTTAAATGACTCCTATAAATTTATTTTAATCTTACAACTGCGGCAGCACATGGGCCAATAATTAGCTTATTGT
>JAZRAY010000336.1:0-7252 GCA_045634805.1 Succinivibrio sp.
GAAGCAGGATGGGAATTCATATTCCTTGGTGCCAATATTGATGCTGTATCAGAAGCAGGGGCAATCGGTATCACCTCTGATCGCGTGGTTCAGTACAAGGCAACAAAAATGGGGGTAAGAAAAAACTTTGATGCTGTTGCATCTTTTGCTGAGGAGGCTGTAGTAGGAAATTCAGTCTCTGATAACTGGAAGGAGAAGGCTGAACAGGATACGCCAAAGAACTAGTTGTTAATGAAGATCCTGCCGTTCTGGCAGGACTCTGCTCTAAGACTCTCTCTGCTTCTTCTTAAGCTGGGATATAACCAGACCTCCAATAGCCAGTGTCATTCCAATGGCACTGTATATGTTGAACTTCTCGTCAAGAATAAATACTGCACCAATCGCTGTTACCACAGGAATGCCATAGATATAGACATTGGTTTTAATTGAGCCTATGTATTCGATGGATTTTGACCATAAAAAGAAGCTCAATGATGAAGCCAGGAAAGCCAGGAATGACATATTGATAAGGTTAATAGGCTCTAAAAGGCAGTCTACCTTTAAACTGTAATCTCCAATCATGAGAGGAACAGTCAGAACTACTGAGTAGAAGAATGACTTTAAGGTAATGGTAAAGCTTGAGATATGCAGTCTCTGCAGCTTTACAACATAAAGACTGTAAAAGCCCCAGACCACGGCGCTGCCGATTGCCATTAGATCACCTATAGGATTGATGTTCATGGACATCGAACCGAACGACAGGAAGAAGATTCCGATAATAGCTACCACGAAGCCAATAAAGAAATTCAAGGTTGGCTTGTCCTTATCAAGAAAATAGTTCAGAAGCCCCACGAAGAATGGCGCTGTAGAGACAATCAGACTGACGTTTGCAGCATTTGAGTATATGAGCGCGTTATTCTCAAAGACGAAGTATAGGGTAATTCCAAAGAATCCAACCAGGGCGGAATACAGCTCAACCTTCCAGGATACGAACTTTAATGACTTTGGTGAGAGGATAAACAGAATTAAAGTTGCAAGGATAAATCTGTCAAAAAGAATCTCAACAGGAGTGAAGTCCTTAAGCAGAATCTTGCTGCTTACAAAGGTAAGTCCCCATACCACGATGATGAAAAAGGCATACAGATGCCCGATTATTATTTTTGATGTCATAAGTCCAACCTGTTTTCTGAACAGTAATTGTATCACGAGGCTCTGCTCTTATGACATCAGGCCTTTTTTGATGCAGAAACGCCTTAATCAGAAACGGAGGGCTTTAAAAAATCGACGAGTTCTGCTGTTGCAATCCTCTGTCCGCGAACTGCTTTTACACCAAGCTCTCGCATTTTTCTGATAGGGCAGAGTCCTTGAGGAATTTCCTTAAGAACTTTGAGTTTCACTGCCTTTTTCATCTTAAGATTCTGATCCTGATACTCATATGGAATATCCGTCTCAAGTACCTCGCAGACAAACCTGATTTCAGATAGTGGACTGGTTACGTATATGTAGGCAGTATCTCCTGCCGAGAGTCTGGAGCTCTGCTTCCAGAGTAACTCTTTTTGGGAAGAGAAATAATCGATGACATCAAAGAAGTCCGGATTTGCAGGAATAATCCAGTGTTCTTTCTGTCCTTCAATTCTGGTTTTTCCTCCTCCTACAGCAAAGGAACGGCTTTTGTCGATGAGCGAAAGGATGAACTCATCATCAAGAGATTCATCAAGAATGATACTGATCCAGTGGGCTCGGTTCATGTGATAGCCTGGATAGATTCCTTTGACTTTAAGCAGTTCCTGCTCTGAGTTCTCATCGATCTTAAGATTAATGACTTCAACTGTTTCATCTTTCTGTCTACCGGTGCATTCCTTATCTACAAGAGAGCGCTTAAGATTCATGATGAGAGCGTACCATTTCCTGTTTGCAGGATATCTGAATACTCCATATGTAGGCAGTTTTGCAAATGGATAGTCCGGTTTCTCCTGATATTTAAGCTCAATACTGTAGGTTAGACGGTTGGACTGAGGTTTCAAAAAAGGATTGGCCCGAAAGCATTTGGAGGCAATGTCTTTGAGAATTGAAGTGTAGGCTGTTCTAACTTTTGCTACATATGCTCCGGTCTGATTCTCTACATGAATCAGAATGTATTCCTCATCAGTAGCATTATCGATAACCTTTCCTCTAACTTTTCCGTCAGAGGAAATTAAAATTTGCGCCTTAAAGGTTCCATTAAGAAAGTCTTTGGTATAAAGAAAGCCCTGTTCTGTTTTCATAAAGCCATAAGAAATGAGCTCTGACTCTATTACAGACTTTCTTTCAAATATTTTTGCTTCAATATCCATATGGTACCTTAAGAGGATGATCTTACTAGTAATCCTATCAGATAAGATGAGGAATGTTGCAGTGGATATTGATATAAGCAAAAAAAAGCTGGTTAGAAAACCAGCAGAATTTGCTTGGAGTAGAGATTATTCAGAATGTTTTTTTAGATAATCCTCAAATTCAGGTGATCTGGACCAGTATTTAATCCCCCAGTTTTCAAAATTCCATTCATCCATGTAGGAGTTGCATTCGTAGTCGATGTAGTAAATCTGGCGGTCATTGATTACAAAGTTGGTTGGAAAGTAATCGATATTAAGTCCGCTGTTTCTGGCATTATCAGCCATTTCACGTACCTGAGGCAGATATTCATCTACACTGATATCCTTTTTTACCAGATCAAAAATGGTCTCACCCTCAATGTACTCCTTTAGTATTCTCTCGTTTGCAACATCGATGTCTACCATGCGGGGAATTCTGATACCGGCAGTGGTCAGACGCTCGTAATCATTTTTCTCCGCTTCAATCTTGTTGCCAAAGTTGTAGTAGTCGCAAGGCTCATGATGAATCTGCTTTAGAACATACTGTCTGTGCTCGCTGTCCTCTGCAAGATAGGAGTATCCACCTTTGCCATGTCCAAGGAGTTTTAAGATAGAGTAGTCTTTTCCGTTTACACTTATTTTTTCCATAATCAGATCATCTCAACGAATATCTCTTCAGGAATTTGTTATGTCATTTTAGAACTGAAAGTTAAATAAATCTTACAGAGATTATTGTACGGAATTAGCTTTTTTATCAGTTTTGAGAGTCTAATTTCCGCTGTGAACCTCAGTTCTTCCAGACTTTGAAAAATAAAAATCCTGAGGATTTTCAATAAATACCTCAGGATCTGTAAGAGAGAATAGATTTAAATCTGCTAGCTTCCCTTACTCTTGTCATACTTGAAGCTGTCACTTGCTTCCTTTGCCTTGTCTATGTTCTCAAGTATTCCTTCTGCAGGATTGAAGCCGTTGTGAAGTGACTCAATAGCGTTGATGATGGTTGTTGACAGAATATCTGGATCAAACTTCGCAATAAAGCCGTTGGCGCCAGCGCGTTTTAGCATACTCTCGTTGAATACACCGGAAATTGAAGTATGCAGAATTACGTAGATTTCCTTTAAAAGAGGATTATGTCTGATTGCTGATGATAAAGAGTATCCATCAAGCTCAGGCATCTCAACATCGGAAATCACAAGCTCAATTTCACTGAGTTTTCCTTCTGCCTGGTATTTGTTGATAATATCCAGGGCCTGTTTTCCATCATGTGCTTCAATTGCCTCAAGACCAAGACTCTTAACGGTATTTACAGTCTGCTTTAATGCAATCTTAGAATCATCAACTACCAGAATCTTGGAGTTAGGTCTGATGATCTCCTGTAGATGAGCCTTAACATCATCAGGATGATCGGCAATAACCTTCTTATCAGGAGAGATTTCAGAAAGAATTTTTTCAACGTCGATGATTTCAACAAGTTCCTTGTCAAATTCGGTCACCGCCACAAGATAAGACTTCTGTCCTACACCCTGAGGAGCTGGTTTGATTTTATCCCAGCTGATATCGACAATTCTTTCAACTCTGTTTACCACGAAGCCCTGAATAGACTTGTTGTATTCGGTCATTAAAAGCAGCTGCTTGTCCAGATTTCTTGTTACAGGTCCGCCCATGGCAAAGCTTAAATCAATAACAGATGAGGTAATGCCACGTGCGTCGATTACACCGATAACTGATTTATGAAGCTTTGGCAGAACTGTTATAGGTGGGCAGTGGACGATCTCCAGAATCTTGAATACATTCAGGCCGTAAAGCTGAGGATTATTAGGAAGTCTGAACAGAAGCATCTCCATGCGGTTCTGTCCCACAATTCCTGTTTTTTGTTCAATACTGTCTATCAGTCCTGCCATGTTCTTTCACCAAATCTATCTATTGAAAAAACCTGAAAAAATCATCTGGATCTATCAAATTATAGATATAGAGCGGAAGTTTGCCCCGATTTTTTTCAGGTTATTTGAAATTGCTCAGAAAAACTTAAATGTCGTTCTTAAAATCGTTACACAACCTTGAATTTAGAGTGTTAACGGCACTTTTGAGGTGTATCTTTATGTTTTTTAAGAAATTTACTGAAAAATGCATAATATGCTGTGCGTCCTCTCCAAAAAACGAATTCCATTTCTTGCGAAAAGTACAAAAAACCGCTTTTATTAAAAGAAAAAAATAATAAAAAAATACAGCAAACATACATACGGAGAAAACAATATGTGCAAAGTACGTATCACTGTTGTGAAAATCGCAAATCATGAAGATTTGTCTGAAAAGTACGAACTTCCTCAGAATGAGCCATGTCCTATGAGTGAAGGAATGATGTTCACTGTGGATGATTTCACAGCAAAGCCTCGTGAGATCTGCGAAAGTGCCTGGCAGACTCTTACTCCTTTCATCATGACGTTAGTCAGCGGTGGAAAGAAAATCTACGGTAACTGGATGAAGAATCCAAAGTCAGCCATGATTTCATGCAATGACGGTTTCAGACCGGTAAGCTTTCTTCTCGAAGCGGTAGATTAAAAATCTCCGCTTTAAATTTTTCTATATTGCTACTTCTGTCACCCGATTTTTTCTGATTTTTGAAATATACCTCTGAAAATTCAGAAAAAATCATTAATGATAGAAGTAGATATCTAGTCCTCTCTAATTTCTATTGGTTATTCAGGTTTAAAGAGGTGTTTATGCTTGTTGAGTCATTCAGTAAATTTATAAGAATCAGTATTCCTCTTGCCGCAGGTCTAATCCTTTCAGCCTGTGCCGCTAACACTGCAAAACTGCCTCCATCCCTAGAAGAGCTAAATCCTGATAAACCAGGCTGGTACCCTCAGTTTGAGGATAAGAATCAGTATCCTGATTTTATTGAGCTGTTCCCTGCTCCTCCTGCAGAGAATTCTCCTATCTTTGCCAATGACAAGAAGGTCTTCAAGGATACAAGAAAGCTTAAGGGAACTCAGGTCTGGTACGATGCAGCTAAATTTGCCAAGATTGATCCTGAAGTTCTAAGCGAGTACTTCTCTCCTGTGATGACCCATAAGATCACAAAGGAAGAAACCCCTTGGACCTATTACATTATTGCCCGTATTATCGCTGATGTGGCCGGCTCCGGTACCCGTGAGATCAAGCACCACTACAAGCGTGTACGTCCATTCGTTTACTTCAATACCGGCACCTGCTCAACTAAAGAGGATGAAGAGGCTCACAGAAAGTCCTACTCCTATCCTTCTTCTCATGCCGCATACGGTCAGGCTTTGGCTCTGATCCTGACAGAAATCGATCCTATTAATCAGGCTAAGATTGCCAAAAAGGGTATTGAGTATGGTCAGTTCCGCGTAATCTGCGGCTTCCACTGGGATTCTGATGTTAATCTGGGCCGACTGGTAGCAAGCCATGTGGTTGCAAGACTCCATACCAATATGGAATTTATCGAAGCCCTGAATAAAGCCAAGGCCGAGTTTGGAGAGCAGACCAGATAAAACTATTACTTCATCTGACTTTCAGGATCTTATTCTTGGCTATTGAGGATAAGATCCTTTTTTAACAACATAAGGACTGCTTATGAAACGCTCTGAAATCAATAAAGTAATTAAGGATATGGAAAAGCTTCTTCGGGAATGTCATTTCTATCTGCCAGAGTTTGCTTCCTGGAGCCCTGACAAGTGGAAGAATCTTAAATCTGATGCCAGGGAAATTGTTGATAATCGTTTAGGCTGGGATATTACCGATTATGGTACCGGTAAGTTCCGTGAGTACGGCTTCTCTTTATTTACCATCAGAAACGGTAATGTGAAGGATCCTGAGCGCTATCCAAAGCCATATGCTGAAAAGGTCCTGATGCTTTATCCAGGTCAGTTCGCACCAACCCATTATCACTGGAACAAGATGGAGGATATCATCAACCGCGGCGGTAATGATATCTACATTACTGTATGGAACGGTAATGATGAGAATCAGAAGCTGGATACTGATGTGACAGTATCCTGTGACGGTATTCTTAAGACTGTACAGGCCGGCGGAAGAATTCTTCTGCATCCAGGTGAGAGTATCACCATTACTCCATATCTGTATCATAACTTCATTACCAACTCCGTAGGTGGTCCTGTGCTCCTGGGTGAAGTCTCAATGTGCAATGATGATGAGAACGACAATAACTTCTATGACAAGATTGGTCGTTTTCCTGAGATTGAAGAGGATGAAGAGCCATACAGACTTCTGTGCTTTGAGTATCCAAAGATAAAATAATCACATCTGACTGTGATTGGAGGGAGATGAGGCAAAAGCTTTATCTCTCTTTTTTTCTGAAAAATAAGAAGGTTGGGATGTATAAACAAATATACGCTTGTCTTCCTGTGAAAATATTGTAATATATATTTAACTAAATTTAATTTTATAAAATTTCATTAAAGGGATATGTATCATGTCAATACACGGCGCTACAGCAAACACTCAATTAGAAGATATCATCCGTAAAAGTGAGGAAGGTGAGGCAAACGCAGCTGTAATCTACCAGACACTGGCTTTACTGGCCCGTGAACAGGGACTGACTGACGAGGCTCAGGTCTTCTCTGAGATTGCAAATATGGAATCTCACCACTCAGGCTTCTATGCAGCTATGAATGCTAAATGTCCAAAGGATTTCTGGGAGATTGTTAAGAACATTCAGAAGGCTGAGGAGAATGCCGACAGTCGACTGCCTGAGACTATCGCAAAGGCCAGAGCCTTAGGTACAGAAGAGGCGATTGCCGCCGCTGAAGGTATGGAACTTATCTGCGCTCAGGAGCGCTATCACGGTGAGATCTTAAAGCAGCTTATTGCCCGTCATGAGAGAAATCAGCCTCAGTCTGAAAATAATAACTGTGAACAGGATGCAGGTGATTCAAGTCGGA
>JAZRAY010000337.1:0-2630 GCA_045634805.1 Succinivibrio sp.
GCCATTAAAAACGCCATGAATCTTAAATTCTACTTTAAGGCTTTTTTAAACCGTCTTATAAGCTACGCCTTTGAGAACAGCTCCAAAGAGGCTCTAGATCAGATAGCAGCATTTTGTACCAAAAACGGTCTGGATATTGAGAGCTATCCAAAGCTTGCAGGCTACATGGGCATAAGCGGTCTTGATGTAAAGGCTAAGTCAGATGAAGGTGCAGATGACGATGCCTCATCTGAGGATGCAGAGAGCGAGGATTCTTCTTCCTCAAAAAAGACAAGGAGGACCAGCAGAACATCAAAGAGTACCTCAAAGGATAAGAAAAGTTCTGCCTCAAAGACCTATGATCCTTATCGTAATCTTAAGGAGAAGGCCCGTGTGCTTTATGAAATCTACCTCCTTATCCGCTCTCTAAACCGTGACAGCTCTCCTGCCGAGGAGGAGTTTGAACATCTTTACTCCATGTGCTGTAAGGATGATACCTACTTTATCAAGGTTTCATCATCAGTAAATCCGATTATGAGTTCACTCTCCATGTCCGATCTGAGCCGTTATTTTTCAAAGGACAGCGGCGCCATCAGTATCAGAGATATCTATATGAGCGGCTCGGTACTGTATGTCTCCTTAAATGCTCTTAAGAACTCGCTTTTATGCTCCTATGTGGGAAGACTGATTCTTGCGGATCTGTGCTCCTTCTGCGGTGATATCTATGCAAAAAACTACAGCGGTCCACATATCAGCATCTTTGTGGATGAGGCAGCCGAGGTCTGTAACGAGTATCTGGTTCAGCTTCTAAACAAGGGCCGTGGCGCCAAGGCCTCAGTTACTCTTGCAACCCAGACTCTAAGTGATTTTAAAAAGAAGTTCGGCTCTGACTATGCTGCAACCCAGTTTATAGGTAACTGTAACAACATGATTGCTCTGCGTATCAAGGATGCCGATACAGCCAAGGCCTTTACCTCAACTCTTGCAAAGACCACCATCTACCGTCGTTCAACCTCTATTGCCTCAAGGTACGAGGTTTACACAAAAGGTGTGTCAGAGTCCTACAACTATGCTCTTGCAGGGGCCGATGAGTGTCTTTTCCCTGATTCAGCCCTAATGATGCTTCCAAATTTTGAGTATGTGGCAAAGCTCAATGACGGCAGACTCATCAAGGGCGTGATTCCGGTTCTAACTGATTAAGGTGTAAAAATGCTTTTTTATTTTCTGGAAAAATACTTCATCTTTATGTCAGCAATGGTCTTATTCTCTGTGATTCTGTATCTTGCAGATATCACAGAGCCAGTCTCCATGACCTTTATCTATCCTGAGATGGATACGCTTTATAACTGTTTTTCCGAGATTTTCTTTGAAAGACTTAAGTATGTTCATAAGGTTATGGAATCCTTTGATTTTCTTAAGAATACCTTTGTCTATGACACTCTGCGTCTTTTTGTAATCCGTATTCTGTTTCTGATTTACGGTCATTTTGGAGTGATATTCCAGATCCTCTTTGCTGGTTTCTGTTTTGGCTATGTCTTTATCAGCATGTTCAGATCATCCATGGTCTCCTTTAAGAGCGCCTTTAATCTGGTGTCAGTCTTTACCACCATTCTTCGCTATCTGACCATCTTTCTTATGTTCCAGTCTTTCTGCGATCTGATTTATCTGACATGTGTACTGCTGCTTTTAAGTGTGTTTCTTCTGGGAACCCGTCTTGCGGTAATTGTTCTGGTTGGTTAAAAGGGAGGTTTATATGGGCTTTTTAAGAAATATCTTTGGCGACAGCTCTGAGAGTGTACTTATCTCAAGACAGGTGATTTCCCTTGAGGATAATGATTTTGGCTCTGATACAGTCTTTTACTCAGGAGAGGGGGACTGTGTCAGAAGAGTCAGAAGTACTGATGAGCTTATGGAGGAGCACTCCTTTTTAATTGAGCTTATTAAGAACAGAGCTTTAAGCTCAGACTGTTTTATTGATTATGAGGTGGAGATTCTTCCTATCCTAAGACGCTTTATAAGTATTGTAAGCGTAGCACCATCAGAGCATACCCTAAGCAGTGTCTTCTCAACCCAGCTTATAAAGCAGGCTCTGATGGGCATTATAAAGTTCTCCGAGATTTACAGTAAATCATCTCTTGCCCTCTCAACTGGTCCTCAGAACTTCTTTGAGTGCTTCTATCTGATGCTCTCACTTAGTATCTACAGATTCTATCAGCGCTTTACAATCACAACTCCAGGCAGAAACTATGAGTTTAAGCTTCTAAAGCATGACAATCTTGAGGAATTCATAAGAATCCATAAGGCTACTCATTTGAGATTCTTCCTTAAACGTGGGGAGGATGATACTGAGCTTAGCTTTGATGAGTGCTTTATGCATCTTGTATCAAAGTGTCCTCAGGCACTTGAGTGTCTAAGAAAGAGCCCGGAGTATCTTAAGCTTAGAAATCTTACTTTAGAGCTTGGCTTTACAAAGGATGAGCTAAGATTCAATTCCCTTGAGAAAAAGCCTCAGATTGATAATCTCTTCCTACTTGAGAACAGTCTTAAGAACATGATGATAAAGGCCGATGAGATAAGCTCCTATCTGTGTGCTCATGAGGGCGGATTCCTGATTGATCTTGGAGTATATTTAAGACGCTTTTTAGGAAGCG
>JAZRAY010000338.1:0-3222 GCA_045634805.1 Succinivibrio sp.
GATGCTGCTCATAAGCGTGTTGCAGACTTAATCAAGGAAGGCAAGCCTCTACCTGACGGTGTTGATTTCCACAAGAAGTTCATTTACTACGTAGGCCCAGTTCCTGCTGTTGGTGATGAGGTTGTAGGTCCTGCAGGTCCAACCACTTCAACCCGTATGGATAAGTTTGTTGAGACTATGCTTGCTGATACCGGCCTATACGGCATGATCGGTAAGTCAGAGCGTGGTCCTGAGGCTATTGCTTCAATCAAGAAGCACAAGGCAGCTTATCTGATGGCTACCGGTGGTGCTGCTTACCTGGTATCTAAGGCAATTAAGTCAGCTAAGGTTCTAGCATTTGAGGATCTTGGCATGGAAGCTATCCGCGAGTACAAGGTTGTGGATATGCCTGTAACTGTTGCTGTTGATTCTGAGGGTAACTCAATTCATCACATCGGACCTCAGGAATGGTCAAAGAAGATTGCCGAGATTAAGTTCAAGTACATCTAATTAAGGTTTAATTTTCTGTAATCACAAAGGCGGATCTGTGGAATATCAGATCCGTTTTTTTTGCTAGAATTAAAACAGCCAATATCAGAACATTCAACATAGGAGGCGATGTCTACTTTCCCGGTGAAGGGTAGAATCGTAAAGGGACATATGGTACTTGAAGGAATTTCTCACATCAGCGGCTTTAATGACTGCTATGCCTATAACAAAGATGAGCTTGTTGTTAATATCAGAACCAATAAGACCATTAAAAAGGTGACCCTGTATGCCGAGGATCCGTATCTGAACGGCTGTTCAACCTCAGCTCCATGGGATGGTCAGCCATATGAGATGAGTCTTAAGTATGAGCTTAAGCATGAGTATATCTATTCAGTAACTGTAAAGCCTAAATATAAGAGACTTCAGTATTATTTCAGACTTACTGACGTAAATAACGAGACCATGGTTTATCAGGAAAGCGGAATCGTCAGTGAGGAAGAATTCAAGAAGAATATCTTTAAGGAGTATTTCAAGTTTGCCTGGATGAATGAGGCAGATATCAGCGTTCATCCTAAATGGGTAGAGAATACCTACTGGTATCAGATTTTCCCTGATCGCTTCTGCAGAGAAGAAGCTCCGTTTGAAGGTAACCTTTGCAAATGGGATGATTTGTCCTCCTTTGGTCATAAGGTGTTTTACGGCGGAAATCTAAAAGGCGCCATGAGCCGTCTTGAGTATCTTCATGATCTTGGTGTAAACGGCATCTACTTTAATCCTTTATTCGTCTCCGACAGTAATCATAAGTACAACATTGATGACTATCTGCATATTGATCCTAATTTTGGCTCAAATGTTGATCTGAAACTGCTGGTTGAGAAGGCTCATTCTCTTGGTATCAAGGTTATGATTGATGCTGTGTTCAATCACAGCGGCCTAGGCTTTTTCGCCTGGAAGGATGTTGTAGAAAATAAAAGAAATTCAAAGTATTACGACTGGTTCTTCATCAATGACGATGAGAATTTCACCATAACCCACAAGTCTACCAAGGACAGCAGATTCTATTCCTTTGCCTTTGTTGATAATATGCCTAAGCTCAATACCAACAATCCTGAGGTTATGTCATATTTTATCAATGTCTGCAAAAAGTGGATTGATATGTGGAATATTGACGGTATCAGATTTGATGTTGGCAATGAGATCTCCCATGCCTTTATTAAAAGGCTGCATACAGAGCTTAAGGCCTACCGCAGTGATATCTTCCTTTTAGGTGAAATCTGGGTTAATTCATCTCAGTACCTGCAGGGAGATGAATATGATTCTGTAATGAATTATCCTTATCTTGAGAATCTTTCAAACTTCTATCTTGATAAGACCAAGAGTGCAGATGACTTTAAGTATGCGGTAAATTTCTGTTATTCAATGTACCAGAAGCAGGTTAATGAGAACATCTTCAACCTCTTTGACAGCCATGACATCGACAGAATGTATACCCGTGTTAAGAGCTACGATTATTTCATTCAGATGCTGGTTATTCTCTCCACACTTCCTGGCTCTCCTTGTATTTACTATGGTACAGAAATAGCTATGGAAGGTGAGAATGATCCTTACTGCAGATATCCTATGAGATGGGATATTGTAGAGGATAAATCCCGTGATGAAACCTTCAGACAGGTACAGAGTCTGATTAGGATGAGACTTGATAATCACGAGTTCCTAGGTGATGACTATCGCTTTGTTCAGACTGAAGGAAGATTTATTGTCTATGAGCGTAACGGCATCAGAATCTATCTGAATGCAGAGGATGCCGACAGGGCAGTATCCTTTGAAAAGGAGCCTGAGCTTCTATTCTCCTATAAATTCTCAGATGGAACCTTAAAGGCAGGAGGCGCACTGGTAGTACGCCTCTAGAGATACTTTTACTTGGCAAGAGAGCTGTTTGCGCTGAAGGCTAAAAGCAGCTGCTTTAAGAGCTTTAATCTTGGATACTCAGGTGTTTCCGGAAGATTGTAGCGCATTGAGCTCTGTCCTGTAATACGGTATTCATTGTGTTTACATGTGGTCATAAGCTTAATCAGATACTCATTTGAAATCTTATGATCACTGTTAAACTCAATTATGCCGCCTTTCTCATCTCCGTTGATTCTCTTGATTCCAAGGTCGGTTGCAATCTTTTTAAGCCATGAGACCTCAAAAAGATTAACCGCAGGTGGTGGCAGAAAACCGAATCTGTCGATAATCTCAATTTTCAGATCTTCAAATTCATCCGGAGTTGAGCAGGATGAAATTCTCTTGTATAGGGACAGTCTGGTGTTGATATCACCAATAAAATCTGATGGCAGAAGACATGGAATATGCAGGTCGATATCGCACTCGTTTAGGGTAAGCTCTGCAAGTGAAGGCTCACGTCCTTCCTTAAGAGCCTTTACGGCTGCCTCAAGCATTTCTGAGTATAGGGAGAAGCCCACAGACTCAATCTGTCCTGACTGCTCTTCACCCAAAAGCTCACCTGCGCCTCTGATTTCCATATCATGAGTTGCAAGCACAAAGCCTGCACCTAATTCCTCTAAGGATGCGATTGCATCAAGACGAAGTTTTGCATCCTTGGAGATAAGCTCCTTTGGAGGAGTGAACAGATATGCATAGGCCTGATGATGTGAACGTCCTACACGTCCTCTGATCTGATGCAGCTGAGCTAAGCCGAGCATATCAGCTCTGTCGATGATAATAGTGTTTGCTGTAGGAACATCAAGACCG
>JAZRAY010000339.1:0-11267 GCA_045634805.1 Succinivibrio sp.
TGAATTGAGCATTTGCCAAAGCAAGACTGTCTACTTCTTTGAAGTATGGGAAATTCTTCTTGTATTGCGCAGGGGTGTTCTTGAGCATTTTCCTGGTTTGCTTGTAATGCTTAATCTTGTCTGCAAGCATTTTATTGTATATGGAGCGTGCACAGCCGAAAGTCTTTACAAAAAGCTCTTTCTGCTTGTCAGTTGGATAGATTCTAAAATAATAAGCTGTGTACATACGAAAAATAACTTTATTTTTGCCCCTGAGTCTGAATGTATTCCTTCACTATTTCAAGTGAAGCGCCTCCAGTTGTCAGAAGACAGAAACTCTGACTCCAGAACTGCTCTTGCCATAACTTTAGTCTTATTTCAGGAAACTCTTTCTTCAGCAATCTGCTGCTGGCACTTTTGTAAGCATTTATGAATTTACTAATTGCGCTCTTTGGATGTGCTCGGAACAATATATGAACATGATCTAGGTCGTGGTCCCACTCCTGCAGAGTGATATTGTAACTTGGGGCAATTCTGGAAAATATTTCTTTAGCTCTCTCCGATATTCTGTTATCAAATACTTTTCTTCTATATTTTACAACCAGAATCAAATGATAATTCAGTAAAAAGACTGAATGAGCATTACTATCAAATTCCATTGAATAATAACCTATTCACAATATATCGACTGATTATATTTTACTATAATTCAATATTATTTACAGCCATTATTGTGGAGCAATTCATCCCAACCGCCTAATAGAGGCGGGGGAATTCTTGCTAAATAAGGTTAAAGAAAAGTGATATAATCACCGCCTGTTTTCGATTTAATAGGTAAATATCAAGCATGGATTTTAATTTCACTCTTCCGGAAAATTTCGCTAAGGATTCTCCTAAAAGAGATCTGAAACTGCCTGACGGAGCAAACGGTCTGGTTGTTCACTGCTGCTGCGCTCCATGCTCAACAAGTCTTGTTGAATGTCTTATCTTTAATAAGATCAAGCCAGTCATGTTTTTCTACAATCCTAATATCTATCCAACCGAGGAATACAAGAAAAGACGTGATGAATGGGTTCATCTGTGTGAGCTTATGAACATCGAATATGTAATCGGAGACTACGACTATCAGATGTGGCTTAAGGAAGTTGAAGGTCTTGAGAACGAGCCAGAAAGAGGCCGTCGCTGCCTTAGATGCTTCACCCACAGACTTACTGTGACCGCACTGTTTGCAAAGTCACGTGGCATAAACACCTTCACCACAACTCTATGTACCTCAAGATGGAAGAGCAAAAAGCAGGTTGATGAGGCCGGCTTCAGAGCTCAGGCTAAGGTTGAAGGAATCTCCTACTGGGATCAGGACTGGAGAAAGGAAGGTCTTGTAGGTCGTCGTTACGAGCTTGTAAAGGAAATCGACTTCTATAATCAGCTTTACTGCGGCTGTGAATTCTCTCAGATTAGCGCAGGTTACTGCAAGAAAGGGATTGTAGATAAGTAAGAAAAGTAATTCTACACAGTTTCACTAAGAAACCGTGTAGATTCAGATAATTAAGCTCCGTACTGCTTCCTGTACTCAAGCATTGCTGGAATATGCTCTTTTAGCTTGTCATCGTTTTCAATGTACTTCAGAAGATCATCGAAGGTAACAATTGAAATAATCTTGATACCAATCTGCTCCTCAGCCTCGGCAATAGCACTCTTTTCGCCCTTGCCCTTTTCCATACGGTTTAAAGCAATGATTGCTGCCTTGAAGTGAGCACCGTTCTCTTTAATCAGAGTTTCTGACTCGCGGATTGCTGTACCGGCAGTGATTACATCATCAACCAGCAGAATATCTCCCTTTAATGGAGCGCCAACCAGATTACCGCCTTCACCATGGTCTTTCTTCTCCTTACGGTTGAAGCACCAAGGTACATTCTTGTGGTGCTCTGAAGATAGAGCCATTGCAGTGGCACATGCCAGAGGAATACCCTTATAGGCTGGTCCGAATAGAACATCAAATGAAACACCTGAATCAACCAGGGCATGAGCATAGCATGAGCCCAGGGTTGCCAGATCTTCACCGGTGTTGAAACCGCCTGCATTGAAGAAATATGGGCTGGTTCTTCCTGATTTAAGAACAAAGCTGCCAAATTTTAAAACGCCCTTGCTTAAAGCAAGTTCAATGAATTTTCTCTGATATTCCTGCATTTTTAACCTCGAAAGTTTTCGCACATCTTACATTATTATTACCTAGATTCCAAAACAAAAATGTTGTTTGCAAAACAGCAGTGCAAATGCTTAAAATGTTCGAGTAATAAAGAATACTTTCAGGACAAACGAGGTAATTATGACTGAAATTTCCAGCATGACCGGTTCATCAAACAAAATCATCAACACCGACAGAGTGAACATTAATATAGATATCACCTCTGTAAATAACCGCTTTCTTGAAATCTACCTCAAAATGCCTGATTCATTAAGACATCTTGATTCAAAACTAAGAAGCATCATTCAGGAGAAACTGACCCGCGGTAAGATTGACTGCTATATCTCTTACGCTTTAAACGCAACAGATTCTCTGAATATCAATCAGGAAGTACTGCACGCCCTTGCAAATGCGGTATCACAGATTAACAAGGAACTTCCTCAGTCAAGCGTTAATGCTCTTGAGATTCTGGACTATCCAGGAGTAATCAGTCAGGAAGGAAACCTTCAGGAGATGCTTGATGAAGAGATCTTAAAAAACTTTTCTGAGGCGATTGATAATCTGAAGGAAAACCGTAAGAAGGAAGGTATTAAACTTAAGGATGCTCTTGTCTCAAGACTTGATAAGATAGTTGAGCTATCCAAAGTTGTAGGTGAGCAGCTTGATAAGCTCGTTGATCTGGAAAGAGAAAGAATTCTAAGCAAAATCAGCACATTAGATATCAGCGTAAATCCAGAAAGACTTGAGCAGGAAGTTGCTCTTGCAGCTCAGAGAGCTGATGTAAGAGAAGAATACGACAGACTTTTAGCTCACGTTAAGGAAGTTAAGAGCATTCTTGATAAGGGCAGTCTTTGCGGAAAGCGTCTTGATTTTATGATGCAGGAGTTCAACCGTGAATCTAATACCTTAGCTTCAAAGGCCTCAAATCTTGAAATCACCAAGGTTGCAGTTGAGCTTAAGGTTGTTGTTGAACAGATGAGAGAACAGGTTCAGAACATCGAATAAAAACACTTAAAAGGCTTTGGATTCCTGATGGCTTTAATAACGATCTGATAGGAGTATCGAGCCATCAGATGTAATTACCCTGGCCTAATGCTCTTACTGCCTGAAGCAGACTTGCAAAGACCACAGGAACACCTTCAACACCTTTCTTCTGAATTGCATCAACCAGCAGGAGAGCCAGACCAGGCTTTGACTTGCGTTTGATTGCCATATCAATAACCTTGTCTGAGGTAAGACCTTTACGCAGCTGACTGTTGGAAGATACACCTGCTGCAATTCTGAAGGTCTTCTCATAGCCCTGAGAATACAGATAGTGCTCAATATCCTTTTGTGGAATCACGGTCAGATGTCTGTCTCTTCTCTTCTTTGGAATGAAGTTCAGAGCAACTTCCGCATACTTCTTACCAGCCTCATCGCCATCGGTCAGAACATGGAAGGCAATACCCAGCTGAGTTGCAACCTTCATCAGAGGCTTCAGACCACACTGGGCAAATTCAATAATTCTTATACCCTCGCAGGCAAGGGAGATTCCCAGAATAGAGGCTATCTGGGTCAGAATCCAGACCTCGGTTTCACCTTCAACCAGAATCCAGGTTCTGGCGAAAAATGCCATAGGTCGGTTCATTCTTATATGGAAGGCAATTCTTCTTAAATCATCATTGTTGAGAGATGATGTTTCAGGATCAATCTGGAAACAGGTTGTATCGTAGAACTTTCTGTGCAGTCGTCTTAGTGACTGCAGAGGAATGGTGGATAACAGATCACCGCTGTTGGTAGTAACAATCTTCTGGGTTGCAGTTGATGAAAGCAGAGACCAGAAGGATAAGAGCAGTGATGGATGGAAACGGGACTCAATATCCTCAATAATCATGATTGGAGTCGCGTTCTTGTCAATCTCTCGATCACCCTGTGACAGGAAGAGTGCTGATGCGATGTAGGTTAATACAACCTTCGATCTTGTAAGGCCTGGAGCTGTCAGCATGTTTCTGATGGATGACAGGGATTCCAGGGATATCGGACTTTTTACAATCTCATCGATATTTCTTGGATTACGTCTTATGGATTCAGAATCATCGCCCTGATTGTAGTTACCAAGATACTTATCAAGGTATGCGGTAAACATCTTTAAAAGAGAGGCGACATTTTCTGATGACAGGTCATTGTCATTGAAAATCAGGGACGCCATATGGGAAATCTTCTCTCCCTTCTTGCTCTTTGAGAGGCGCTTGGTATCCATACGGCTGTCACGCAGTCTGAATACAGGATTAAGTCTGATAATGGTGTAGAAGGCTTCTTCGTAGTTATCAGTCTTCTTGAAACACTCGTTATTCTTGTTTACAAGATTGTGAATGGTTACGAACTCATCCTTCTCTTCGTTGTAGAAGGCTACAATCTGCCAGTGAATATAGTAGGCTCCACTCTCATCAAAGTACCAGTATGGCTTGAGTACAGGCTCACTTTCAGCATATCCTGAAATAGCACTTTCACGGAAATACAGATCGATATGTATATGGTTATCGGTTTTCTTGAATACATCCTCCTCTTCCTTGTGCTTGTAGGAGGAGATGAATTCATTTATATCGGTAAAGAATTCAGAGGCACTGGAGGTTTCACGCAGCTGATCGCTTAAATACTGTTCAGCCTTTTCAAGCTTATCCTTCTTGTACTGTTCAACGGCTTCTGCTTCAAAGGAAATTGCCTTGCGTCTGGTTACACGTTCAACAAGATTGTCTCGAGGAAAAGTGTCGTAGGATTTGAGTTCGACCGGTACATACAGATCTTTCTGTTCAAACTGACAGAGTTTTTCGCCCTGACCAAGAACCATCCAGAGGGCGCGAAGGAGAGATGTCTTACCCCAGTGATTTTCACCGATAAGAACTGTGCTGGTATCTTCAAAGTGGATTGATAATTTACGGATACCTCGGAAATTAACCACTTTAGCTTTTTCTAGATACATGCAATTCCTTAGTACATACCTAATACTAAAGTTAAAGTAGTCTTATATTCAAAGCAATGGGATAAAAAAAAAGCCATGATAAAAATCACAGCTTTTTTTTGGAAATTTAGCGCTTAAACACGGTGCCAGGTTGTACCCTGTGGACCATCCTCAAGCTCAATGTGCATCTCTTTTAGCTTATCACGAGCGGCATCAGCACGAGCCCAGTCCTTTGCCTTGCGAGCCTCGTTACGCTCCTTGATTAAAGCCTCAATCTCAGCGGTGTCATCATCACCTGCACCTGAGGTCAAAAATACGGTTGGATCCTGCTCAAGAATGCCTAGAACTGATGCAAGCTGCTTCAGACGGCCTGCAAGATACTGAGCGTTTTCACCTGATTCCTTGTTAATCTGTTTTGCAAGATCAAACAGAACAGAGATTGCACCAGGAGTATTGAAATCATCATCCATGTACTCCTTGAACTTTGCAGTGTACTCATCTTCAGCGGTCTTTGGCTCAAGAGGAGTTGTATCACGCAGAGTGGTGTACAGTCTGTTAAGTGCAGCTCTTGCCTTATCAAGATTTTCCTGAGAATAGTTCAGAGGACTTCTGTACTGACCTGAAAGCAGGAAGTAACGTACAGTTTCTGCATCGTATGACTCTAATACATCACGGATAGTGAAGAAGTTATTCAGAGACTTTGACATCTTCTCTTCGTTAATCATCACCATACCAGAGTGCATCCAGTAGTGAACATACTTTGAGTGATGTGCACAGCAGCTCTGAGCAATCTCGTTCTCGTGGTGAGGGAAGATCAGATCTGAACCGCCGCCATGAATATCAAATTCTGCACCCAGGTGTTTGCCGTTCATAGCAGAACACTCGATGTGCCAGCCTGGTCTGCCTTCACCCCATGGAGACTCCCATGCAGGCTCGCCTGGCTTAGACATCTTCCATAGCACGAAATCAAGTGGATTGTGCTTGGTCTTAGCAACTTCAATACGGCTTCCGGCCTGAAGCTCATCAATCTTCTGACCTGACAGACGGCCATATTCCTTGAATGAGTCGATATTGAACACCACGTCACCGTTGTCTGAAACGTAGGCGTTGCCGTTATCAATCAGCTTCTGAACCAGAGCAATGATTTCCTTGATATTGTCGGTAGCACGTGGCTCGATATCAGGACGCTTGATGTTCAGAGCATCGAAATCCTTGTGCATTTCTACAATGAACTGCTCTGCAAGCTCTTTTGCAGGAATGCCGCGCTCATTTGCTCTTCTGATGATCTTGTCATCAATATCAGTGATGTTTCTGATATAGGTTACATCGTATCCGGAATAACGCAGATAACGTACAATCACATCGAAATTAACAAAAGTACGAGCATGGCCGATATGACACAGATCGTATACGGTAACACCACATACATACATGCCTATCTTGCCTTCGTTGATAGGTTTAAATTCCTGCTTGCTTCTAGTTAGTGTGTTGTATATTTTTAACATTTTCTATCTCTGCGTTCCGTCTGAAACCGTTCATTAGATATTTTCAGACGTATTGTTCGGACCTTAAATTCTGTCCGGAAAATTGAATAATATTTACAAATGTCGAGGATTATATCATTTTTTTTGACTCAAATCACCGTTAAGGCAAGTCTCTATCCATATCTGCACATTTTTTTTCCTATCCGTTCCAAAGCCGAATTATGTATAAAGGATTAAACATATTTTTTACTGACTTTTACTTAAATCTTCCGTTTTTTTCGATATTTTCTTTTAAAAGTCATTAAAACTGAAAAAATACGATGCATTAATTGTAAAATGAAACAAATTAACTTTTTTCATCATTTTAAAGAGAGAACTTAAATGATTACTTTAAAAACTACCCTAGGTGATATCGTTATTGAGCTTGATTATGACAAGGCTCCTAATACCGCTAAGAACTTTGAGGACTATGTAAAATCAGGTTTCTACAAGGGAACCATTTTCCACAGAGTTATCAAGGGCTTTATGATCCAGGGTGGCGGTCTTGAGAAGGACATGAATCAGAAACAGACCAATGCTCCTATCAAGAATGAGGCTGACAACGGTCTTAAGAACGATCGTGGCACCATTGCTATGGCAAGAACCATGGATCCTCACTCAGCAACAGCACAGTTCTTCATCAATACTGTTAACAACGACATGCTGAACTTCCGTTCAAAGGATTTAAACGGCTGGGGCTACTGTGTATTCGGTAAGGTTGTATCAGGTATGGAAGTTGTTGATAAGATCGAAGCTTCTAAGACCACTACAGTTTCTTACTATCAGGACGTTCCTGTAGAGACCATCGAGATTTTAGACGCAACTGTTGAGGCTTAATCTCGGATAAGAAGAATCAGACATGGCTACTTTCATTATTGCAGATCTTCATTTGTCAGAATCCAAACCGATCCTTACAAATGCACTTTCAAATTTCTATGAAAGAAACACTATCCTCAATGATAGGGTCATTATTGCAGGAGACATGTTTGATTTCTTTGTAGGTGTTGATAGTAATTCATCCTTTCATCAGAAAATACGTGACATCATCACTAAAGCCAAGCAGAGAGGCGTGATTACTATGTTTCAGGCAGGAAATCGTGATTTTCTGCTTGATGAAGCTGCTGCAGATTATTTCGGCATGAAGCTTATCAAGGATTTCTATATTCTCAACACCTCAAAAGGCAAAGCTTTGCTGCTTCACGGCGATCAGCTCTGTCTTCACGATCGCTCCTATCAGACCTTCCGCGCTTTTGCCAAAAACAGATTCATCAGATTCTGTTTTATGCTGCTGCCGCTGAGTGTTCGTATCTCCATTGCACAGAAGATCCGCAACAAGAGTCAGGAACAGGAAAACCGTCGAGCTGAGTATTCAGAAAAGGTTCTGCAGAATCCGATTGTCAAAAAGGCAGGTGCAACCTTCCTTCAGAAAACCGGATGTACTCTTCTTATCCACGGACACTTCCATGTGTTCGGAGGAGAACAGAATGCCTTTGGTGAGGGCTTAAGCCGATTAGGACTTGGAATGTGGGACTCTCACTACAGCTATATAAAAATCGATAGAACCGATTTTAAGCTGGTACAGAGAGCTATGGAAAAGAATTTCTAATTCCATATTCCACTATCAATTTTCACAACAGGACCTCACTAGAGGTCCTTGTTCAAAGAAAACAGATTTTTAATGTGCATCCGCCCAGCTTGAAGATACTCCAACTCCCACAGTCAGAGGAACTGAAAGCTTATAGGCATTCTCCATAATCTCGCTGATCTTTGCACAGGCTTCATCCACAAACTCTTCCTTTACCTCAAAGATAAGTTCATCGTGAACCTGAACGGTCATTCTGATAGTGTTCTTTGGAAGAGATGCTATCCACTCATCAAGTCGAATCATAGCTGTCTTGATAACATCAGCGGCACTTCCCTGCATTGGAGCATTAATGGCTGCGCGCTCTGCGGCCTTGGACAGCATGGTATTTGAGCTGTTGATATTGGCAACGCTTATGTGTCGTCCGTTGATTGATGTTACATACCCATGTTCATGAGCGTAGGCTTTAGTCTCTTCCATGTACTTCTGAACACTAGGATAGCGCTCAAAGTATCTCTGGATATAAACCTTTGCCTCAGCCATACTCATATGGGTCTGTCTGGTAAGACCAAAAGCACCCATGCCGTACATCAGACCAAAGTTTGTTGCCTTGGCATGTGATCTTTCCTGAGAGGTAACCTCATCAATACTCTTTCCTAAAACCTCGGCGGCAGTTGCTCTGTGAATATCCTGTCCAGCAAGGAATGCTTTTCTAAGATTTGGATCTTCACTGATATGAGCAATCAGTCTTAATTCAATCTGAGAGTAATCGGCAGCAATAATCTTATAGCCTTCTGGTGCAATAAAGGCCTTTCTGATCATCTTGCCCTCTTCAGTTCTTGCAGGAATATTCTGCAGATTAGGATCTGAAGATGACAGTCTTCCGGTTACAGTTCCGGTCTGATTGAATGAGGTATAGATTCTTCCGGTCTTAGGAGAAATCAGAGTCTGAAGCTTCTCGGTATAGGTTGAGATAAGCTTGGCAAGACCTCTGTATCTTAAAACCAGGTTGGCAATATCATAGTTGAAGGCAATCTGCTCCAGGATATCCTCTGCTGTTGAATACTTACCATCCTTAACCTTCTTTGGATAAGGGATCTTAAGATCTTCAAAAAGAACCTTTCCAAGCTGTTTTGGAGAGGCAATATTAAACTCCTGCCCCGCTGAGACATAAATCTGTTTCTGAATCTCCACAAGCTCTGTCTTAAGATTGCGGTTCTGAGCCTCAAGCTCCTTCTGAGAAACAAATACCCCCTCAAGCTCCATGTGATACAGAACCTTTAGGAAAGGCATTTCCTGCTCAAAGAAGAGCTTGCGATCATTTTCAGATGCAAAAAGCTTTTCTGACAAGGTCTGATACAGACGGAAGGTGACATCGGCATCTTCTGCGGCATAGTTGCAGACAATCTCTACTGGAACCTCGCTGATAGGGATTTTCTTCTTATCACCGGTAATCTCTTTGTAGGTAATGGTTCTGTAGTTTAAATATCTTAAGGCCAGATCGTCCATATTCATGGCAGATGCTGAATCAAGAAGATGAGCCATCACCATGGTGTCGGCATAGACTCTTTCAATTTCAAAGTTCTGATAGTGAAGTACCAGAAGGTCAAATTTAATGTTATGACCGATGATCTTCACATCAGTTGAATTCAGAACCGGCAGCAGCTTCGCTCTTACCATATCAAGAGAAAGACACTGTGGAACTCCAAGATAGATATGATTCAGAGGAATATAGTAGCCTTCATTTGCTGCGACAGATAAAGACATACCGACCAGGGATGCCTCCTGAGGCATCAGAGAGGTAGTCTCAGTATCAAGAGCAACTAATCTTGCCGATAAGATCCTGTTACACAGCTCATCAAGCACATTCTCATCAGTTACAAGAATATATTTACCGCCATTACTCTTGTAATCGGTAGGAGCAGAGCTGAAGGCAGGAGCATCTTCAGTTTTTGATGCTGCCTTGGCAAAATCAAAGCTCTGAGCCTGAGTCTTTGGGCTATCAGCAGGAGCATCCTTTTTCAGATCAGCCAGAAGCTTGGTAAATTCAAGCTCGGTATAGATTTCAATAAGATCGTTTTTGTTCAGGACAGGAGGTGTTACCTCTGAAATCTTAAGAGGAAGCTCCAAATCAGTTCTGATGGTAGCAAGTCGGTATGAAAGCTCAACTGTCTCAAAAGCCTCTCTGTATTTCTCTGCAAAAGTCTTTGAACCGCGGAAGGATAAAGATGCAATCTTATCAAGATTATTGTAGATATCCTTAATGCCGCCAAGCTCATTGATAAGAGTAACCGCTGTCTTATCACCTACACCAGCCATACCAGGAATATTATCTGAGCTGTCTCCCTTCAGAGCCAGAAAATCAATGATATGCTCAGGTTTAACACCAAATTTCTCGACAACACCTTTAGCATCAGTGTAGACATCCTTCATTGAGTCATAAAGAATGACATTGTCATCCACAAGCTGAGCCAGATCCTTATCGCCGGTACAGATAACAGTCTTTACACCTTCCTTTGAAGCATCTGTTGCATAGGTACCAAGTACGTCATCAGCCTCCACGCCTTCAATAGATACAAGAGGAAAGCCCATTGCTCTTACGATTTTATGTACATATTCAATCTGAACTCTAAGCTCATCAGGCATAGGAGGACGGTTGGCCTTGTACTCAGGGTACATTTCATTTCTAAAGGACTTGCCCTTGGCATCGAAAACCACAATAAACTTGGCTCCGGCAAACTTGGATGTAAGAGATCCAAGCATTCTGGATAGAATCATGCAGACGCCGGTTGGAATTCCTTTTGAATTGGTGAATGATTTAGGAGCGGCATAAAAGGCTCTATATAGAAATGATGAACCGTCAACAAGGACTAAAGGAAGATTATCTGTCATAGAATTAGTACGAATTGGAGTATCACTAAAAAGTGTATGAATTCGTCTCCGTTATTATATTTCTGTTTTAACTTCTAACATTATAACTTTTCATCGAAAGCAGAAAAACAGAGAATACTCAATATTGAAAATTTTTGCGTTTTTTTCTTAAAAAAAGCTAAAAATTAC
>JAZRAY010000340.1:0-1538 GCA_045634805.1 Succinivibrio sp.
GGTGAGATTCGTTACTTCCCTATGTATAACGATATCGGTGTGCTGCCATCAGAATCCATGCAGGCAGATGATCTAGCAATCAGAACCATCAGAGCAGTGATGTGCGTGCTGAATCCAGGCTACATGGCAATCTATTCAGAAACCTTAAGACCAGGATTTATTGACAGACTTAAAAAGCAGCTTGGTACTCCTGCAGAGGAAGCCTTACTGCCTAAAATTGAGATTACAGATAATCTTCGTGAGGATACTGTATCTGGCATGGTAAGTCTCTGTCTTGAGGTTCTAAAATAGCTAATTCATCAGAATCTATAGAAAATCTGCTGATGGATAAATTATGTCTTTATGCTCTATTTCTAATAGAATTACTATACATATAGTCTTCTTTGTTATAAAATTAAGACAAATGATATAGCAACATTCATGAGATAGGGCAATTTTACTTTTCTCCTGACTGTTTCTGTTCTAATTCTTAATTCATAGCTAATAGCTCAACTGTAAAGCTCTTTTAAAAAGGAACAGTTTTTATGGTAAAAAAAGACGTTAATGTCCAGAAATCAGATAAACCTGAGATGGCTCCAAACAAATGGAGCAGAAGAAGACGTATGGAGTTTATTGATTTTCGTCTGAGTGTAGAGGGCAAAATCAACCGCTCTGATCTGGTTAACTTCTTTGGTATTTCTGTACCTCAGTCTTCACTTGATTTCTCCTACTATCGTGAGCTTGTAAAAAACTGTAAGCCATCAAGAGAGAATCTTCGCTACGATGTTCACAAGAAGCTTTATGTCCGTACCGAGGATTTCAAGCCAGTCTTCCCTGATGAGTGTTCACCTGATCTGTTCTTAGAGGATCTTGCTCTAATCGCCCGTGATTCACTATCTGATTCACGTAACTTCTTTAACGGCAGATTCCCTGTAGCCGCATCTACACTTGTTCCTCCAAAGAGAAAGGTTGATGCCAAGCTTTTATTCAATCTTATAGATGCTATTAACGAGCATATGGCAATGCACATTGTCTACATGTCTTTATCTCAGGGTAAATACATGGACTATCTGATTGCTCCTCACTCATTTGCCTATGATGGCTACAGATGGCACATAAGAGCCTACTGCTATGACAGACATGAGTTCCGTGACTATGTTCTATCAAGAATCAAGTCAGCTGATACTCCAAAGATCATGGCTCCAAATGATCGTTTCCCAGATCCTCTTGGCAACGGCTTTAGAGAGGTTGGCACCGATGGCGCATCTGATGCTGACTGGAATGAGAAGGTAGTACTAAAGCTAAAGATTAACCCTGAGCTTAGTGACAATGAGAAGAATGCCTTAGCGCTTGATTACGGTATCGGCAAGAACGGCTATATCGAGCATGAGGTTCGTAAGGCTCTACTGTTCTATGCAGTAAGAAATCTGAAGCTTACCGAGGATTATAAAAAGCTTCCGGCTATTGAAAGACAGCTTGTACTGGATAATGAAAAGGAAATTTTTTCATTATTAAAGACAAAATAAAGAGATCTGTATGCTTGTGCCGGAATTCTTATA
>JAZRAY010000341.1:0-6049 GCA_045634805.1 Succinivibrio sp.
GTCAGATTGACGAGATGAACAACTTAAATCTTCTGATTTCTGATTTTTCAAATGATGTTGACCAGAATACACAGACAATCTGGTGGACAAACGACTGCGAGTTTGAAACCGTCCAGGTACAGAACGAAGATGGCACAATAACGGAGCAGGTAAAGCATCCAAAGTCAAATGAATGGCTTCAGACATATACTACGAGAGATGGCAAGATACCAAAGGTTCAGCCTCTTACGGTTAATTACGATTATGCAGGTATTTTAAACAACATAATCACACAGAGAGCTTTGATCTTGCAGAAATGTAATGTACCACAGAGAAATGACAACTCAGGAGGAAGTACCGGCGTGGCAATGAGTGATGCTACCGGATGGAGTGCCGCAGAGACCGCAGCAAGCAAGGAAGAGATGGTTATTTCCAAGTCCTTGCGCAAAGAAATAAAGGTTATCTGCGCAGCCATAAGGGAAAGTAAATGCCCGGTTGATAGTCAACTTAGAAAGATTGTTCCGTCAGACCTTGAACCATCAATCAAGGGACAAAAGAGCTATGAATTGTCCGTTAAAACAACTGCGATTGCAACTCTTCTTGGACAAGGCTTTAGTCTTGAGGATACTCTTGATGCAGTTGCTCTTTTCCCAGATCCTGCACAGGTTATCGAGAGAAGCGGTGAGGGTGTAGAAAAGAAACAGAATTTATCCGAAGACAAGGAAGAAAAAGTTGTTCCACAATCGGATGATCCTATATATCAGATAGGCAACAGTCCTACGATTGACGGAAACAGTACTGAAACCACGAAGGTTAGAGTTGAGGAAAAAGAAGTGAAGGAGTAATAAATGGCGAGCGCAAAGATAGACGAACTGAATATTTTAGGTGGGAACACTGAAAATAGTTCGGATAGCTTTGATTACCATGATTTTATTCTTCATTACTTTGACCCTATGCAGATTTCAGAAAGACAGAAGAAAAAAAGAATCGAAGCTGCCGAAGAGATTTTTGATGCGATTCTCTTATTTTTTATGTGGTGTGAGAATGCCCCTGAAAGAGTAGAAGAAGAGAATACTGTTCGAAGCTTTGAAAACATGTACAAGGAAGTGATATTTCAGTACAGTGAACCGGATGATTACCTTGATAAATACGTTACTTTGTTCATGAACAATCTTATCAGGGTAACGCTTGAGCATCCAGGAGAGGAGTACTTTACTTCCGTAGAAAGAGCCGCAAATGTGGCGGCTAATGAGAGCAATCAGGTAATAGGGCATAAGGAATTTGAAGATGCCAAGCTACTTGGATATACTAAGAAAATTTGGAGAACGGAGCTTGATGAACGTGTGAGACCTTCACATCAGGAAGTCGAAGGAATGACAATTCCTATTGATGATCTGTTTGTAGTTGGTGACAGTCTTTTATTATTTCCAAAAGATATTTCACATGGGGCAGACCCACGTGAGATCGTGAATTGCAGATGCAATTTAGAGTTTAAGAAAGAGGTGTGATATGGCCATATACGCAATGGGACAAAACTCAATGGACGGTGTAGGAAATTTAGGGTGTGATACCACTGCTGATGTGGCTAATCTGCCTGCATACGCTGATTCAAATAACTTAAAGGCAGGTTCGACCTGCTTATGTAAACAGACATCGGACGTATATATGATGGGTTCGGATGGTTCTTGGGACACAATTTAAGGAGGAATGGCAATGG
Organism: Succinivibrio sp.; assembly: GCA_045634805.1. Taxonomy (GTDB): domain Bacteria; phylum Pseudomonadota; class Gammaproteobacteria; order Enterobacterales; family Succinivibrionaceae; genus Succinivibrio. Next base: position 1,697 of record JAZRAY010000341.1, read on the forward strand.
AAGGTATAATCGCTTACGCTTTATCGAAAAAGCTGGCTGCCGGAGCTGTTTCTGGTGTCAAGAAGATGGAGGTTGACGGAACAACTCTCATTATCACTTGTAATGATGGGACTGTTCTTAGAATGGAATTCCAGGAACCAGAAGACGGTGTATCCATCACTGATGTTGCGATAAACGAGGAAAACCACCTTATCTGCACACTTTCTGATGGTACAGAAGTTGACGCAGGAGAATTACCGAGTGGTTCTGGTGGCGGTGAACTTACAGAAGAGATCACGGCTGCCGTAACAGTAGGTGGAATAGCAGTAGGGAAAAAGTACAACGTAGGAACACCTGTTGAAGATATTCTTTCTGATATGCTTGCTCCTACACTTAATCCTACATATGTCGCACCAAGCGCATCTCTTACATACAGCGCAGAACAATATTACAAGGTTGGCGCAACAGTATCTTCAAGAGCTGCAACTGTTACATACAATGCCGGCGCAATCATGATTGGAAACACCAAACAGGCAAACAGAGGTGGTGCAGCTACAGGTTATGCAATCGAAACAACCGGCGCAGATACTGAGTACTCATCAAGCGATGTAGGCGGCTCGTTCACAGTTCCGGCTTTAACAAGATCCACAAAAGGAACAATTACAGTTAAAGGCACAGTCAACTACGCACAGGGCGCGCAGCCAAAAGACTCCAAAGGCAATAATTATGGTGAACCGTTACCGGCTGGCAGCGTAAATAGTAGTAGGACTTTGAATTTTATACAGCCTTATTACTATGGAAAGTCAGCTAGTGCAACAATCGCTGATTTCACAGGCCTGACAGAGAATGTAACACCGAAGGGGATAAAGACCTTCAACTTTACAACAAACAATGAGTACATGGTATTCGCATATGATTCTTCATACGGCGATCTGACATCCATCCTTGATTCAAACGGATTTGAAACAATATCAGGATGGAATAAGACTACAAAGATAATCGACGGCTTTACATACAATATTTATGTTCCAAAGTCGCCGACAACAGATACAAACGCAGCATTCACGTTCAAATATTAAGAAAGGGGATTAGACAATGGCTATAAATGTATCACAGGCGTTTAAAAGAACATCAGCTAATCCTATCGACGAGTCGCTTGCACTTACCAAAGAACAGATGCTTGCGGTAAATGATAACTTACAGCCTGCAAAATGGTTTACGGTTTGTCTTGATGATGGAAAACTTTATATGTATTCCAAGACAAACGAAATGGATCCTGAAACAGGTAAGTTCCGCGTACTTGAGGGCGGCGGTGGAGGCGGTGGAACAAGTGATTATACCGATCTTGATAATAAACCGCAGATCAATGGAAACACTCTCGTGGGGGATAAGTCAAATGCAGACTTAGGAATCCCAGAAGAGATACAGTATGCAGAACTTCCAACAGCAGATGCTGAGTATGAAGGAAAGATTTTTCAGTATACCGGAGCTACAGGGTCAGGCCTTACACACGGACATTTCTATGAGTGCGTAGGGGACGGACAAGACCCTGAAACATTCTCATGGGAAGAGATACCTTTTGGAAGTTCAGGCGGTGGTGGAAGTCTTGAAGATGCCCTTACAACATCCATTACAGTAGGTGGTATTGAGAGTGGTACGACATATCCGGCAGGTACAACCTTTGAGCAGATGTTCAGAGACCTTTTAAATCCTACCGCATATCCGACACTTACAGCGCCTTCCGCTACACTTACTGCAACTGGAGCAAAACTTCTTGAAGCAGGTTCTACACTAAACACAGTGATGACACTTACATTCTCAAGAGGTTCAATCAATCCGGCATATGGCACTTCAGGATATCGTTCTGGTGAAGCAACCGGATATTCACTTGATGGCGGCGCAAGTCAGGCAGAGAACACCTTTAATGTGACCGTAACAAGTGCAAAGACAAGCTATCAGGGTGCGGTTTCATATGGCGCAGGAGAACAGCCAAAGGACAGTAAGGGTGGAGATTATGATAGCCCATTACCAGCAGGCAGTGTAGATTCAAACACTCTTACTTATGAATTCGTAGATGCTTTATGGGCGAACACGGCAAACATAGCAAGTGTGGCCAAGTTAGCGCTTGTAAGCAAATCAGCAAAAGTAAAACAGTTTGATTTTCCTGCACAGACCACAACAAATCCTGAGACTTTTGACGTACCTGCAAGTTGGACAGTGACCGCAGTTGAAGTTAAAAATGATCTTTCGGGACAGTGGGAAAATGCAAGCTCACAGTTTGCAGTAACAGATACAAGTCACAATGATGCCGCAGGCAGTTCCGTAGCATATAAGAGATACAGCTTTTCACTTGGATATGCAACAGGCGCACGTTCTGTAAGAGTAAAGTGGAGTTGAGAAAGGGGTAAGGCATGGGAAAAAGCATAGGTTCAGCGAGCATTGCGGCATCCTTTAATGTGCTTGCAGATGCACCGTTAGATTCAAGAACAGTTGTGGATGTAAAAGCAGACCTTACCGCAAGTGGCACATTTGATTACAAGTATGTTGGAATGCCTGTGTATGTAAAGTCAGAGCAAAAGACTTACACGCTGATAGGAGATGACCCAACAGTTATAGCAAACTGGAAAGAACAAGGGTCTGGTGGCGGTGGAGAAACGGCACTTGATGATCTGACAGACGTTGAGATTACAGACCCGGCAGATGGGAATATTCTCAAATACGATGCAACCTCTGAGAAGTGGGTTAATGCATCAGGCGGTGGTGGCGGTGGAGATGCCGAACTGTCAGAATCAGTAACGGCAAATACCGCGGCCGGAGCGATTGAAGTAGGAACAACACTTCCACAGGGAATGACATTTACAGAGTTTGCGAAAGCACTTCTTATTGCAGAGGTTGACCCAACAATCAACTTCTCAATATCCCAGAGTGGAACAGTACCGTCAGGCAGTTCATATACAGAAACGCTTACATGTGCAGTTACTAACATGGGAAGTGCTACAAAGATCAAGACAATTTCTTGGTACGAAGGGGAAACTCTTAAACGCACTGATAATGTCAACAGTACTGTTCCTGCAACATGGACATATACAATGGCTACTGCAACAACAGATACTACAACATTTAAGGCAATTGTTACTTATACAAATTCAAAGGGAATAGATGTAAGCACAGAAAAGACCGCAACAATCACCTTTGGTAGTTATAAGTATTATGGCGCAGTAAGTAGCCTTACACCTACAGAACAGGAAATCAAGGCACTTACATCTGTTGCAGCAACATCAAAGGGTGGTAAGTATTACTACACACTTGATGATGAAAGAACATGTTACGCATATCCTAAGAGCTTTGGATTACTTACTGCAATCACAGACCCTAACGGATTTAACCTGATGGAGTCCATGACAAGATCAGAAAAGACAATGACTTTCGATGGTCAGTCAGTTGATTACTACCTGTACATACTGACAGATGAAGTAAGTATTGATAATGCGCCTATAACCTACACGTAATAGGGAGATACGATTATGGGAATGCCATTTTTTGATAACGTAAATTATTCAGGAAAGAAACCACTTGATAGTAGGGCAGGATATGATACCGTGGCGAACATGGTAGCTGCTACAAAGGTATATGACGGACTTATGGCATATGTAACCGCCACAAAGAAATACTATACCTATGATTCCACAAATGAAACAGACCCTACACTTGGAAAGTGGAGAGAGTTTGAAGGTGGTGGAAGTGGTGGCGCATCAGCATTAGAGGATTTGTCAGATGTAATGCTTGATACCGAAACGCTTGCAGAAGGTCAGCATCTTGAGATGGGTGATTCTGGAAGATGGATAAATGCAGTTCCACTTCTTAGTAAAATGGATGACGTTGACATATCGAATCCTGCAAACAAGCATGTTCTTGCTTATAACTCCACAACACAAAAGTGGGAGAATAAGGACACAAGTAGCGATAAGGCAATCGTAAATGGATATGCTTATACACCACCTCTTTCTTCTGTAGAGGACTTTATCAGAGAAGCGAATGCGGCTACAGGATTGACTCTTACCTATAATGCAAATGTATTTAATGGAAAGTCTGTAAACTCCATTTTGCTTGTTTACGCACCAACAAAGGCATACATTATCGGTTCGGCAAGTCCTTTTACAATGTATCTGTATAACCTAAAGAGAAGTGGTTCATATTACTTTGAATCTTCTCGTAAGGCAACAGGCGGTTCAGACATTTCAGGTTACAATATCACTCCTATTGCGTATGGCACTAACATTTCAACGGTTAATACCATTACCATCAAGGGAACATCAGAGGTAGACGTTGAATATCCTCAGATGCCTGATAATTCAGGACAGTCCTATGTATTCT
>JAZRAY010000342.1:0-4439 GCA_045634805.1 Succinivibrio sp.
ACTCTCTTTTCTACACCTTCCTCGCCAATTGCCTGAAGTCCTAAGATTCTTCCTTCTCTGGTAAACAGCATCTTATATAGAATCTGCTTTGCTCCAGGGTAATAACCGGCATGTGAATTTGCATAGATAAAGGTCTTTAAATAAGGGATATTCTCTTTCTTTAATCTATCCTCGTTGGCACCAACTGCAGCCAGTGTCAGATCAAAGATTTTTACAACAGAGGATCCCTGAGTATTCTTATAGGTTTCAGATTTACCGCAGATATTGTCAGCTATGATTCGACCCTGTCTATTGGCAGGACCTGCAAGTGGAATCAGTGCTTTTGTTCCTGTGGTAAAGTCAGTAATCTCAACATTGTCGCCTGCAGCATATATATTTTCATCAGAGGTCTTAAGTGTGCTGTCTACTACTATTCCTCTGGATACCTCAAGACCTGCTTCCTTAGCAAGTTCAATCTGAGGCTTTACACCAATGGACATGATAACGATATCAAAATCGACTGTATTTCCTGAGTTTAAAATAACCTTATCATCTGAAAATGCTTTTACACCATCGTTAAGGATGATCTCTATGCCGTTTTCTTTGAGTCTGTTCTGTGCAACAGTTGCAACCTCAATATCAACGTTAGGCATTATGTGACTGGACAGCTCGACGATTGTGGTTGTGATTCCCAGTTCACAAAGGTTCTCTGCCATTTCAACACCGATGAAGCCTGCGCCTACAACAACAGCTTTAGATACTTCGTGCTCTTTAATATAGTTCTTGATTCTGTTGGCATCAGAGAGTGTTCTTAAGGTAAAGGTCTTATCCTTGTTCAATCCTTCAAAAGGAGGAACAAAAGGGGAGGCTCCGGTTGCAATAACAAGTCTGTCGTATGAGAATTCCTGGTTATCTGCTGTTTTAACGGTTCTGTTTTTTCGATCTACAGATACAGCCTTTGTATTTAGAAGAACATTGATATTGAACCAGTTTCTGAATTTGTTTACGTCTGAGACGTGCATTGTTTCTTCAGAATTTATTACATTTCCTATGTAATAAGGCAGGCCACAGTTTGCGATGGATATTTCATCGGACTGTTCTAAAACTGTAATTTCTGCTTTTTCATCATTTCTGCGAAGTCTTGCTGCACAGCTGGCTCCGGCAGCGCCACCGCCAATAATCAATGTTTTCATTAATATCTCCTTGAATATAACAATATTAGAATATTACAATATTGCTATATTGTCAATTTCTTATATTTCTGTTAACATGCGCGCCATGAACACATTAAATATAGAAGAATATACAAAGATATTTGCTGCACTCGGTCACCCTATAAGACTAAATATAGCCTGTGGCCTGTATCGTAATGGAAAGTGTAACGTTAACACTATGTCAGAGCGTCTGAATATAAGTCAGGCGCTGGTCTCTCAGCATGTGAAGATTTTAAGAGAAGCAAAAATCATTGAAGGCAAGCGAGAGGGCAATATTATCTGGTATTCCATCAGCTCTGAGTACACAAAAAAACTTCTTGAATGTGTCGATCTGAATCTTTGCAGATGTGAAGAACATTAATAAAAAAAAATCCTCAAACTCTGACGAATTTGAGGATTTTCCATTAAATTCTAGCTGGTTATAAAGCCTGCTTTAAAGCATCAACCTTATCTAACTCTTCCCAGCTGAAGCCGTCTCTTCCGAAATGACCGTAAGATGCAGTCTTCTGATAGATTGGACGAAGCAGATCCAGATCCTTGATTAGACCGTATGGTCTTAAATCAAATACGTGTGGAACGATCTCTGCAATCTTGTTGTCATCAATCTTGCCGGTACCGAAGGTATTAACTGAAATTGATACAGGCTGTGCAACACCGATTGCATATGAAACCTGAACTTCAGCCTTGTGAGCTAAACCTGCAGCAACAATGTTCTTTGCAACATGTCTTGCAGCATAGGCAGCAGAACGGTCAACCTTTGATGGATCCTTACCTGAGAAAGCACCACCGCCGTGTCTTGCTGCACCACCGTAGGTGTCAACAATGATCTTTCTACCGGTTACACCAGCGTCACCAACAGGACCGCCGATAACGAATCTGCCGGTTGGATTGATGAAGATCTTGGTTTCCTTTCTTAAGTATTCTGCAGGGATAACCTTCTTGATGATTTCATCATAAACTGCCTCGTGAACAGTTTCCTGAGAAACCTCTTCGTTGTGCTGTGTTGAAAGAACGATAGTATCAACATAGTCGATAGAACCATCTTCCTTGTAAGCCATAGTAACCTGGCTCTTTGCATCAGGACGAAGCCATGAGATGGTTCCGTACTTTCTTAATTTAGCCTGAAGCTTCATCAGCTCGTGAGCATAGGTAATAGCTGCTGGCATGAACTGTGGAGTCTCGTCAGTTGCATAACCGAACATAAGACCCTGGTCACCTGCACCCTGATCCTCTGGAAGAGAGCGGCTAACACCCTGGTTGATATCTGGTGACTGTTTGCCTAGTGCGTTTAGGAATGCACAGTTATGGCCATCAAAACCAACTTCAGAATTGTTGTAACCAATATCACATACAGTCTTACGAGCAACAGCTTCAAAATCTACGTTTGCGGTAGTGGTAACTTCGCCTGCAACAAGGATCAGACCGGTTTTAACCAGGGTCTCGCAAGCAACGTGAGCTGTCTTGTCCTGCTCTAGAATAGCATCAAGAATAGCATCAGATACCTGATCACAGATTTTGTCTGGATGTCCTTCTGATACTGACTCAGAGGTAAATAATCTTGACATGGATTTTATTCCTTACACAAATCATAATCGAATTATCTTTTGATTATAGTCTATTTGTTCAAGATTTCTATATTTTATAAAAAAAATATTAAAAAAAATAATAAAAAATCAAATAAATTATTGAGTAACTATTTGATATGGCAATATAAAAATATCAATTAATTATGGGATTAATTTTTTTAATACACTTGGGATTAATGTTTTATTTAAACATTGTAAAAATTTACAAAACAATTGTTAAAAATTAAAAAATTTTAAATTTCAAGATGTCGCATTAAACAATATCTTTTAAATAAAAAAATAATGGCACACATCACACATTTGGAAAATTACAAACGTTTGCGTAATAAAAAAGTGTAAAATTCTTTTTCGTTGAAAGATCAATTCTTAAAGCAAGAATAATTAAATTAAATAAAAGGAGTTATCATGCGCTTTTTTCTAGACACAGCTCACGTAGAAGACATTCGTAAGGCTAATGATTTAGGCGTTATCTGTGGTGTTACCACCAATCCATCACTAATCGCAAAAGAAGGTTTAGATTTTAACGAGGTTATCAAAGAGATTACCTCTATCGTTGACGGCCCAATTTCAGGTGAAGTTAAGCCAACAACTCTTGATTTCGAAGGCATGATGAAGGAAGCTCGTGAAATCGCTGCTATTCATCCAAACATGGTTGTTAAGATTCCTATGACTGAGGAAGGCTTAAAGGCTTGCCATCAGTGTGCTAAGGAAGGCATCAAGACCAATGTTACCTTAATCTTCTCAGCTAACCAGGCTCTTCTAGCAGCTCGTGCTGGTGCAACCTATGTTTCACCATTCATCGGTCGTCTAGATGACATTTCTGAGGATGGTTTAGACTTAATCAGAACCATTTCTGAGATGTTCGCAATCAACGATATCAAGGCTCAGATCATCTGTGCTTCAGTACGTAACCCAATCCACGTAATGCAGTGTGCATTAGCTGGTGCTGATATCGCAACTGTTCCATACAGTGTTATCCAGACCATGATTAAGCACCCTCTAACTGATCAGGGTATCGCTAAGTTCCAGGCTGACTACAAGAAAGTATTCGGTTAATAATTAAATCTGATGCCGGATTTTATGTCCGGCATTGGTTTATATGGAACACTAATTTTGAATCTAATCGTTTTCATGGTTTATATGTTCTGTTCAATAAAGTAACTATTTCCTCTTTAAATTCAAAATGTTTTGACATGACGTATAAACCAAGTAAACTAAACAAACGGTTAGTAACAGCAGTGCATAAAATGCCGCTTATCAATAAACAATACAAATAAAATCTTGTCCAAGGAGTTTGTATGGCAGATTACAGAGAGCTTGCCAATGCAGTTCGCGCATTGAGCATGGATGGCGTTCAGAAGGCTAAGTCAGGTCACCCAGGTGCACCTATGGGTATGGCTGACATGGCAGAAGCTTTATGGCGTGGATTCCTAAACCACAATCCTAAGAATCCAAAATTCGTTAACCGTGATCGTTTCGTTCTGTCAAACGGTCATGCTTCAATGCTTATCTATTCTTTACTTCACTTAACCGGATACGATCTATCAATTGATGATCTGAAGAACTTCCGTCAGTTAGGTTCAAAAACTCCTGGTCACCCAGAATATGGTGAGGTTCCTGGTGTTGAGACAACAACCGGTCCTCTAGGCATGGGTATCGG
>JAZRAY010000343.1:0-9072 GCA_045634805.1 Succinivibrio sp.
GATTCTCTGATTGTTATTGATAATGACAAGCTTCTAAAGAATCTTGGTGCAAATATTTCTATTGTTAATGCTTTCAATGCTGCAAACGACATTCTGTTAAATGCAGTTAAGGGCATTACCGATGCAATCACCAATCCAGGCTTTATTAACCTTGACTTCGCTGACGTTGTAACCGTAATGCGCGGTCGTGGTCACGCAATGATCGGTAACGGTGTTGGTCAGGGTGCTAACTTCGTTGAGGACGCAGTTGACAGAGCAATTCATTCTCCTCTGATCGAGCAGGTTGATATCAAGTCTGCAGCTGGTCTGTTAGCTAACGTTCGCGTAAATCCAAACTTCCCAATTACCAAGTGGGAGGAAATCTGTAATGCAATTCAGTCCTACGCTGATGAGGAAGCAGATTGCAAGTTTGGTATGAGTTTCGATGAGTCAATTTCTGAGGATCAGGTTTCAATTACCATTCTGATCACCGGCATCAGTGCAACTGATACCAACAACCCAGCCAACAAGGCTCGTTCTCAGATTGCTCAGGGTGCTGCAAGAGAGGCTGCAAAGCCAAACTTCTTCGGCAATGTTAACAATAACAACTTTGGCTTCCAGCGTCAGAATTCTCAGCCATCTCAGAATCAGCAGAATCAGTCTGCACAGATGGATAACTCTGGATTCTCACGTCAGAACAGCTTCTCATCAGGCTTCGGTTCTGCAAATCCTCAGGAGCCAACCTTCAGAAATGTTAGCGAAATTGCTGAAGTTCCTGTTGATACTTTTGGAAAGAGCCCTGTTGAGGATTCAAAGGACGATTTATGGAATCTTCCTCCAATTCTTCGCTCTAAGTCAGAATAAACAGTTTCCTTATTAAGTTAATAAATAAAGTTCTCAGCCCTTTCGGTCTGGGAACTTTTTTTGCCCGTTTCTTTTTGAATTCTCTCTTTTTTTGTTTTCTTAGTCTCTGTCATAAAGATTTTTTGATCATACCTGCAAAAGTCGTACTACATAAATATTTGGGCAATTTTTTGTTTCTATACTTAATTAGCGTAGGTTTTTTTTGTAATAATCTTTGTTAGGAGGCGTCATGTATTCTTGTTTAAAAAGGATAGTATTTGGCGTTATTCTGTTGCTCTTTGGAACAATGCAGGCCTGGTCATTTGACATGCCTAGAATTAAGGTAACCATGCTTATGGAGCATGAGGGCTTTTTGATGTGGTATGCGGTAAAACAGGGCTTTGATAAGATGGTAGGGGTTGATATTGACCTTACTATTCTGGATACAAACGGTATAGACCTTATGAATCGTCACCGTCAGGATCCTTCGAGCTGGAATGTAACCTGTGTAACCAGTATTCCTCTGATTGTCGGTACCAACCAGATGCCTCTTGAAATCGTTGGTATTGCAAATGATGAGGCTAACACCACCGGTATTTATACAAATGCTGATAGTGAGCTTCTTAAGGTTAAAGGTTGGAATGAAGATTATCCGGACGTCTACGGTTCTCCTGAAACTATCAAGGGAAAGACCTTCGCTATTAAGCCATTAACCTCTGGCGCCTACATGCTGGTTAAATATCTTGAAATCTTCGATCTGGATTATTCTGACATCAAGATTGTCGATCTCGCAGGTAAGGAAAGCATAAAGGCTCTTGAGCGCGGAGATGTTGATGCTGTTGCTATTTGGTCACCTGATACCTACCATGCAGAGAATAAAGGTTTTAAGCTTGTATCCACCGCTGATGATGTTGAGGCCGAAATCCCTATGATGTTCCTTGTTGATAAGGAGTATTGCGAGGATCATGAGGAAGTAATTTCAAAAATGCTGGCTGCCTACCTTTTAGCTGTAGAAACCCAGATTGAAAATCCTCGTTCTCTGACCAAGGATTATCAGAAATTCTTAAGAAAGTATTCCCAGCTGGAATTCTCAAAGGAATTCTGTGAGTACGACATTCTGCGTCATTCTGTCATGCCTATTGAAACTCAGCTCAAACTGTTTGAAAGAAAGGGAGCTGGAAAGAGCACTATTCAGAGACTTGAATCTACCATTGCAAGTAGTCTGATGCTGATCCTGTATGACAGTCATACCAATGATTATGCAATGACTGCAAAACAGGTCAAGAATCCACGATATGTTACAGACAGATATCTAAAGCAGGCACGAAGAATACTGTCTAACCTTAAGAAGTAGTTTGGAGAGCAGTGTATGAACAGGTTTATTTCAAAAGTATTGTGTGTCTGTGCTCTGATGTTAAGCTTCGTCTGCAGCGCAGCTGATCTACCAAAGATTAAAGCTACTTTTCTGTTAGAGCATGAGGGATTCCTGCTGTGGTATGCTGAACAGAAGGAATGGGACAAAAAGCTTGGCTTTGAGCTTGATCTGACCATAGCCAACTATAACGGTCTTGCACTGATGAAACAGTATCGCCACGACCGAAACTCATGGGATATTACCTGTACAAGCCATGTTCCATTTATTATGGGTGGAAAGGATGTATTTGTTGAAGTTATCGCTGTCGCCAATGATGAGGCTGCTGCAAATTCTGTTTTAGCTTTGGCTGATAGTGATGTGTTTAAAACTCAGGGTTATGATGAGTATTTTCCAAAGGTTTATGGTTCACCAGAGTCCATTAAGGGAAAGACATTTGCTGTTAAAGGCGTTTCATCTGCCATCTACACACTGGCAAGGTGGCTTGAAATTTTCGGGTTAGACTTAAATGACGTCAAGCTGTCTAAGTTCCCGGATTCAGATATCATGGATGAGCTTAAGAAAAACAAGTACTACGGTACTGCATTATGGTCTCCTGATCTGAATGATGCCTTAAAGCTTGGCTATAAGGAAGTTGTAACTGCCGAGCAGCTGGGTGAGGTTGTTCCATGCACAATCAAGGTCGATGAGAAGTTTGCTCACGAGAACCCTGAGCTTGTTGCCAAGTTCCTGGCAATGTACTTTAAGGCTTTGCAGATTCAGATAGATGATATTGATTCTCTTGTTGATGATTATCAGCTTTTCTACAAGCAGCTGTCTGGTAAGGAATATACAAAACAGGAATGTCTTGAGGATCTGAAGAAGCATCATGTAACCTCTCTTGAGGAACAGATAAAGCTCTTTGAGCATCAGGGACACCGTCGAAGCTGGATACAGAATCTGGAGAAGGATCTGACCAGCAATACGCTGATTGTACTTAAGAGTCTTGATACAAACGATATTCAGATAAGTAACAGAATCAAATCTCAGAAGTACATCAATAACGAATATATAAAAATGGCAAAAAAATACTTCGATGAACTATAAAGAACAACCTCCGCTTCTCCAAAAAAGTGGAGGTTTCTTTTTGTGGGGACGTTTTTGGGGGTGAGACAGTTTGGAACAAAGTCAGTCAAAACGTAAGTTTTAGAAGATTTTTTAACAAAATTATGATATTACTCAATTTTTTTTGAGATTACGCTATGTCTGTTTTAAGACTTGAGTGCTACTATTAAGGATGAGTACTTATTTTTTGGAGATTGCCATGAGCGACGATTATTCAGTACAGGATTCTACTGAAACAAATAAAATATACAACGCTAAGATTATCGTTGTCGGTGTTGGTGGCGGTGGATGCAATACCATTCAGCACATGATTGATAATGGTCTGCAGAATGTTGAATTTATTGCTGTAAACACAGATGCCAATTCTCTAACCAGATCTACTTCAGACATCAAGGTTCAGATTGGCGTTAAACTCACAAGCGGTCTTGGTTCAGGATGTGATCCTAACAAGGGAAGAAAGGCTGCTGAAGAATCCGCTGAAGATATCAAAAAGCTTCTTCAGGGCGCAGATATGATCTTTATTACCGCTGGTATGGGCGGTGGTACCGGTACAGGAGCAGCTCCAATTATTGCTCAGATTGCAAAGGAAGTAGGTGCTTTAACTGTAGCAGTGGTAACCAAGCCATTTACCTTTGAGGGTAAGCGTCATGCTGTAAATGCCGAGTCAGGTATTACCGAGCTGTCAAAGAACGTGGATTCTCTGATTGTTATTGATAATGATAAGCTTCTGCGTAATCTTGGAGCCAACATTGCAATTATCAAGGCATTTGAATGTGCAAACGATGTGCTGTTAAACGCTGTAAGAGGCATTACCGACGCAATTACCGTTCCTGCATTCATCAACCTTGATTTTGCTGACGTGGTAACCATCATGCGCGGCAGAGGTCATGCTGTAATCTGCAACGGTTTTGGTAAAGGTCCTAACATGGTTGAGGATGCCGTAGACAAGGCTATCAATTCTCCTCTGGTTGATCAGGTTGATATCAAGTCTGCATCTGGTGTCATGGCCTATGTGAAGATCAATCCTAATTTCCCAATTATTCAGCTTGATAATGTCTGCTCTGCAATTCAGGCTTATGCTGATGAGGATGCTGACTGCAAGACAGGTATCTTCTTTGATGAGAATCTGGCTGAGGATGAGGTTTCTCTGACTCTTCTGATTGCAGGTATCAGTGCAGTTGATCCTAGAAAACCAGCCAACATGGCAAGAAAAGAGCTTAACTCTCTGAATGAAAGAGAGGCTAATAAGGTAGCTATGTTCACTGATAATACACAGAATCAGACAGTGTCTCAGACTGAAACCACAAGAATCTTTGAGACAGGGGGAGTTAATTCAGGTAACAGCAGTCAGGGACCTGATGCATGGAACCTACCTCCAATCTTAAATTCACGCAATGAATTTTAAACTCTAAGGTCAGCTGTCGCTGACCTTAATTTTTGGCGGAGACTAAAAGGGGAGATGGAAAAATATACATATAGAAATCAGAAAGATGAATGTTTGGGTTGTGCCTAAAAACACGACTAAGGTAACGCTAAGATTTGCATCCTAAGATGTAACTGAAATTGTTTGTCAAAGGAAATTATCTTGACACATTTCACATATCTGAAAGATGTATTATAATTACACGCAGAAAGTGTGAGGTATTTTGATGATCAATCAGCGTACAATTCTAAAGCCAGTATCTATGACTGGTATCGGTTTACATTCAGGTGCAAAGGTTCAGGTAGCATTCAGACCAGCACCGGCAGATACAGGTATTGTATATACAAGAACCGATCTGAATCCTAATGTTACAATGAAGTGTACAGCAGATAATGTAAAGGACACTCAGTTATGTACTGCTCTTGTAAGCGAGACTGGTGTTCGTATTTCTACTGTTGAACATCTTACTGCCGCACTGTCATCTCTGGGTATCGACAACCTTTATGTCGATGTGAATGCCCCTGAGATTCCTGTTATGGATGGCTCAGCTCAGCCATTCCTTTATCTGTTTGCTTCTGTAGGTATTCAGGAGCTTTCAGTTCCAAAGAAATTCATTCGTGTTGTTCGCAAGGTTCGTGTCGAGAATGAAGGCAAGTGGGCAGAACTGACTCCATCAGAGAGCGGTTTCAATCTTGATCTTCAGATTGACTTCAATCACCCAGCAATGGACAAGGATAAGCAGCACTATGCTATGACCTTTACCGGTGAAGCATTTGCCCGTGACGTTTCAAGAGCAAGAACCTTCTGCTTTATGAGAGATGTTGAGTATATGCATGCTCACAATCTTGCATTAGGCGGTTCTCTTGAGAATGCAGTAGTTATGGATGATAACAGAGTTATTAATCCTGAAGGACTACGTTACGAGGATGAGTTTGTAAAACACAAGCTGTTAGATGCTATCGGTGACCTGTATATGGATGGCCACAGCATTCTTGCTAATTTCAAGGCTTACAAGACCGGTCATGATCTGAACAACCGTCTTTTAAGAGCCCTGTTATCTGATTCTTCAAACTATGAGATTATCCAGTTTGCTGATACTCAGAAAACAAAATCAAATGCAATCAACTTTCTTGACGCTAAAAAGACTTTAACTGCCTTCTAACTGGAGGTTTCTGTGTTTGAAATCAAGTCAGGATGGCTATATTCTGACGATATAAACATCCGTAAAGTCCCTGTTGACAGGTATGGAAAAAGACCTGAGGGGACTAAAATTTCTCTTATCGTAATTCACTGTATTTCTCTTCCTCCTCGCCAGTTCGGCGGTCCATATGTTGATGATATTTTCAAGGGGACTCTGGATCCTAATGCTCATCCTTACTTCAAGGAAGTGGCTCATCTTGAGGTTTCAACCCATCTTTTCATCAACCGTCAGGGCGTAATTACCCAGTATGTTTCCTTCCTCGACAGAGCGTGGCACGCCGGTAGATCATCCTATAATGGGCATAAAGAGTGCAATGACTACTCAATTGGGATCGAACTTGAGGGCTGCGATGATCTTGAATACACTATAGAACAGTATTCAACTCTTAAGGATGTTATTGCAGTTCTTAAGAAAACCTATCCGGATATTGGAAATAACATAGCCGGACACAATGAAGTAGCACCAGGCAGAAAAACCGATCCAGGTAAATTCTTCGACTGGAGCCAAATACGATAATTACCACAGGTGTACCTCTTATATGGAAAAGTATTTAACTGAGTATTATGAGCAGGCAGGCGAGCGTGCCCGTCTTGGTGTTGAGCCATTACCTCTGAATGCAGAATTTACCAAGCAGCTGTGTGAACTCTGTAAGAATCCTCCAGTAGGCTCTGAATCTGAGCTTCTTCATCTTCTAAAGGACAGAATCAATCCTGGTGTAGATGAGTCTTCAGCTATCAAGGCTGAGTTTTTATATAACATCGCAACCGGAAAGACTGTAAGTCCAGTTGTTGACAAGACTCTTGCCGTAAAGCTTTTAGGCACCATGAAGGGCGGCTTCAATGTAGGCTACCTCATCAGGCTTCTAGAAGATGAGTCAATGGCTTTAGAGGCTGAGACTGCTTTAGAGCACACCCTGCTTATTTACAATGCCTTTGATGAGATTGCAGCTTTAGCTGACAAGGGCAATACTTTTGCATTAAATCTGATTAAAAAGTGGGCTGATGCCACCTGGTTTACATCAAAGGAGAGTTTCCCATCAAAGGTTACTCTGACTGTATTCAAGGTTGCAGGTGAGACCAATACCGATGATTTCTCTCCAGCTCCAGACGCCTGGTCACGTCCTGATATTCCTCTGCATGCACTTGCCATGTACAAGATGTCACGTGATGATCTGAAGGCTGACGTTGAAGGTGTCAAAGGTCCGGTTTCAACCATCGAGGCTTTAAAGAGCAAAGGTTATCCTCTAATCTTCGTTGGTGATGTTGTCGGTACCGGTTCATCAAGAAAGTCAGCTGCAAATTCTCTTTTATGGCATATCGGCCATGACATTGAAGGCGTACCTAACAAGAGATCTGGCGGTGTAGTTGTCGGCGGCAAGATTGCTCCTATTTTCTATAACACCTTAGAGGACTCAGGTGCTCTTCCATTGGAGGCTGACGTATCAAAGCTGAATCGTGGCGATGTAGTTGACCTCAACGTATACGACGGTACCATCACTGACCATGAGAGCGGCGAAGTTCTATGCAGCTTCTCTTTAAAGACTCCAACTCTTTTAGATGAAGTTCGTGCAGGCGGTCGTATTCCACTGATTATCGGTAAGGATCTGACTGACAGAGCAAGAGCTTATCTGAAGCTTGGTCCAACTGACGTATTTGCCAAGGCTTCAGAGGTTAAGGCATCCGGCGGCTTTACCCGTGCCCAGAAGATTGTGGGCAGAGCATGCGGTGTTGAAGGTATCCGTCCTGGTCAGTACTGCCAGCCAGTAATTACAACTGTAGGTTCTCAGGATACAACCGGTCCTATGACCCGTGATGAGCTTGTTGATTTAGCATGTCTGAAATTTACAGCTCCAATGGTAATGCAGTCATTCTGTCATACAGCTGCATATCCAAAGAGTGTTGATGTTAAGACTCATTCAACTCTGCCTAAGTTTATCCATTCACGTGGCGGTGTAGCCTTAAATCCTGGTGACGGTGTTATTCACACCTGGCTTAACAGAATGTGTCTGCCTGATACTGTAGGTACCGGTGGTGATTCTCATACCCGTATGCCTTTAGGTATTTCCTTTGCTGCAGGTTCTGGTCTTGTAGCTTTTGCTGCTGCAACCGGAATTATGCCTCTTGATATGCCAGAGTCTGTACTTGTTCGCTTCAAGGGCAAGAGAAAGGCTGGTATCACTCTTCGTGACCTTGTACATGCAATTCCTTACTTTGCAATCAAGAAAGGTCTTTTAACTGTTGAGAAGAAGGGCAAGAAGAACGTATTCTCAGGCAAGATTATCGAAATTGAAGGTCTTGAGGATTTAAGCGTAGAGCACGCATTCGAGCTTGCTGATGCATCTGCTGAGCGTTCTGCTGCAGCCTGTGCAATCAAGCTGTCTCAGTCTTCAGTTGAGAAGTATCTGAATTCTAATATCGCTCTGTTAAGAAAGATGGCAGAGGATGGCTATGAGTCAAAGGATGCTCTTCTAAAGCGTGCCGATGCTATGCAGAAGTGGCTTGAGAATCCTAGCCTGATTGAGGCTGATAAGGACTGCTCATATGCTGAGGTTCTAGAGATTGATCTTGATGAGATCAAAGAGCCAATCCTATGTGCTCCAAACGATCCTGATGATGCAAGATTACTATCAGAGGTTGCCAACACCAAGATTGATGAGGTATTCATCGGTTCATGCATGACCAACATCGGTCACTATCGTGCAGCTGCTGAAATCTTCAGAGACCTTAAGAGTGAGGCTAAGGTAAGACTGTGGATGGCACCTCCAACCCGTATGGACAGACAGGAGCTGTCAGATGAAGGTCTGCTGTCAATCTTAGGTAAAGCCGGTGCAAGAATTGAAATCCCTGGCTGCTCTTTATGTATGGGTAATCAGGCACGTGTAGCTGACAATGCTACAGTGATTTCAACCTCAACACGTAATTTCCCTAACCGTCTTGGAAATGGTGCAAATGTGTTCCTAGGTAGTGCAGAGCTGGCTTCAGTCACTGCAAAACTGGGTAGACTGCCATCAGTTGAAGAGTACTTTGACAACACCAGATGCCTTGATGGAAAGGAAGATTCAATCTATTCACTGCTTGATTTCTCCAAGAGCGAATAAATTGTAGTTTCTGGTGCATCCTATTATACAAAATGCAGAGGTTAGCCTTATAT
>JAZRAY010000344.1:0-4973 GCA_045634805.1 Succinivibrio sp.
ACCGATTGCCTGACGCAGAATACTGATTACGATTACAATTCGTGTAAATGAGGTCATCATCACCAGAATCGATGGGATAAAGGATAAAAGTCCCATCAGAATAACAACCTGCAGATTTAACGCATAATCTGAGGTTCCATCCGGATTGATTTTGACTGTAAAGGCGTTGATATCAAGATTGCCTGCAGCAGAGGCAGTAGGAACAAAATATAGAACTGCAGCACTTACAATTGCAATACAGAGACTGACTGCAAATGTCTTCTTAAGGGAAGCAAGAGTTTTGAGTAAAGACTTGGTATTTCCCATCATCTCATGATTATTCGCCTTTTGTAGAATCATTCTCTTTCACGCTCATTTGTGTCTGTTCATCTGCACCAGACATTATTCTTTCAAATTCGAGTTTTACATCATCAACATCTGTAAGGTAGGTAATCTGATTCTGGGTTACACCAAGAAGAACTTTCTTGCTTCCAGCCTTAACAACAACTACTCTCTGCTTCGGACCAACATAAAGCTGATTCTCAATTCCCAAAGTGCCCTTGTTGACCTTAACAAAACGGGTCTTTTTCAGCAGATAAGCCAGAGCGATTATCAAAGACAGGATAATGAATGTGGACATTACCCATGAAAAAATAGAGGCTGTGTCCAATACTGGACCACCAGCCTTATCCTCAGCAGCAAGAACATCTGTTGCTGCAAAAATACTAAAAGCGCATATTAAATTTCTAATCATACATTCTTTACTGTAACTTCTTAATACGCTCAACCTGACTGATAACATCAGTTAAACGGATACCAAACTTATCGTTAACTACAACAACTTCTCCGTGAGCAATCAGTGTACCGTTTACCAGCACATCCAGAGGCTCGCCTGCCATACGCTCAAGCTCGATAACAGAGCCCTGATTTAACTGTAGAAGATTTCTGATGGATATCTTTGCGTGACCAACTTCCATGGTAATAGTAACAGGAATATCTAAAATAGAATCCAGCTTCTTACGCTCTTCTGCAGTAAGAGGAGCTTTACCAGGAGCACCATTCTCTTCTTCAAATTCTTCGACAGGAGGTGCAACAGGCTCTTCGCTACCACCTTCCTGGGCACCTAGAGCAGCAGCCCACTCGTCGGCTAATTTCTGATCTTCTGACATACATCACCTTCTAATCGTCATCAAAATCTTCAATCTCATCATCATCAGCAATATTAACTCCATTACCTTTAATAAAGCTGAAGTCATTCTTAGCACTCTTAGGTCTTTCCAATACCTCAGAGATTCTGATGGCCATCTTGTCTTTTGACTGTCCAAGCTTGGCATGATAGCTTGGCAGATCCTCTACATATACTAACAGATTATCAGGAATATCAACGTTTAAAACATCTCCAACCTTAAAATCCATCACATCACGCAATGAAACCAGAGTATCAAGAAGCTTTACCTTCATATCAACGCTGACATCCATTACTTCTTCACGCAGAGCTTTATTCCATCTTACATCAGTATCGCCCTTGTCTGACTGAACACCAGCATCCAAAAGTTCTCTGATAGGCTCGATCATTGAGTATGGGAAGCAGATGTGAAGATCACCGCCACCGCCGTCAAGATCTACATGGAACTGATTTACTACCAGCACCTCTGATGGAGAAACAATGTTCGCCATCGAAGGGTTAACTTCAGAATCGAGGTATTCGAACTCAACGTCCATTACAGGAGACCATGCTTCCTTGTAATCTGCGAATACCATCTTCAGAAGTTTCTGTGTAATTCTTCTTTCTGTTGGAGTAAATTCACGACCCTCAATCTTGGTTCTGAATCTACCCTCGCCACCGAAAAAGTTTTCTACCAGAATAAATACCAGTCGAGCTTCCAGTGTGATCAGAGCTGTACCTTTCAGAGGTCGGAAACGAACCATGTTCAGAGAGGTAGGCACGAACAGAGTCTGGGTGTATTCACCAAACTTCATCATATTCACGCCAGTCCAGGTAACTTCGGCACTGTGACGCATCATGTTGAAAAGACTGATACGCATGTGACGGGCAAAACGTTCGTCAACAAGCTCCAATGTTGGCATACGACCACGAACAATACGTTCCTGTGAGCCAAAATCAAAGCTCTTGACGCCCGTAGTTTCCTGGGGCTTTTCCTCTTCTACATCATCCGCTCCGTGTAACAGAGCATCGATTTCGTCCTGAGTTAAAAACTCGGTCACGTTATAAGCTCCTTACTGAAGAACAAAGCTGGTAAACAGAATCTGGTCTACGACCGGAGTCTTGTTAAGCTCAGACATCTTTGCTCTTACAGCATCCAGTAGTTCACGCTTTAATCTCTGTCTTCCTGAAGGAAGCAGTAAAGCTTCATATGACTGGGCTGAAAGTCTCTCGAAAATAACACTGTTCATTAGTGTCAGATGCTTCTTGGCCAGAGCTTCGTTTTCCTCGCCAATAACAACCAGCACCACCTGAACCTGTCCGGTATGAATTCTTCTGTCGCTCTTGATAGAGAACGTAAAAGTCTGATCGAAAGGAACATAGATATCGCGCTGAAGCAACATCTTTTCCTTTTCCTCAGCAGCCTTCTGTGCGGCAATTTCCTCTGGGGTTGGCCCAGGAGGTTCAAAAGGAGGGAGATGCATGAAATATGCAGCACCGAAATAACCGCCTGCACCGATAATAAGTAGCAGAAGAATAGCTATTATTAAGAAAATCTTACCTTTCTTTTTAGGAGCGTCATCTGAATCTGCTACATCAACATCATCTTTTTCTTTAGCCATAATTCTCTCCTTTTTTTTTATATTATGGCACACAGATAAAAATATTCATTTAGTTATCATATATTTCTATGCAAAATAGCTTACTGTGTTGCTATTTTGTGAGATATCTAAATTTTCATTATTCTCTTCATGATGGTTTTCTGACACCTCGACATTAATTTTACCTCCTGCAAAGAGTGTGCCGTTATCAGATTGATTTTCTTCATTTTCTTTTTTCTGCTGCTGACCGTGTCCGGAATTCTCAGCAAATTCCTCTGAAGAATGGCCTTCAAATGCGCTTTCTTCACTGTATTCAGAGACTTCAGTTCTAGCAAAAATACTATTGGATTCAAGAAGATTCTTCAGTACATCAATACCGCTTTCAAGCATTGCTCGTGTTCCTGAATGAGAAGCACTGATGGAAATCTTTGATATTTCCTCTGCAGAGGTTGCATCAATGACGATTCTCATCTTACCCAAACCTTCAGGATTCAATGTCAGATCAAGAGATTTCAGATTACGTGATGACATCTCCATTACCTTCATTGCCAGAGCTCTTGCATTCTCCTTGAGATCAGATGACATATTCAGTAAATCAAGCTTTGATGATTCAAATGCAGACATACCAAAATCACCACTGGCCTTCATCGCAGATGTCAGTGAGCCATATCCGTTAGGATTTGACTGAGAGAACATTGATGATCTGCCCTGCTCTGAGAATGAGCCTGACATAAAGCCTTCAGGATTCAGATTGATACTGCTCTCTGTCAGATTACGAGGATTGATTGCAAAGGCATCAACTCTTGATGCTGGAATCTCACTCTTAACCTCAGATTCCAGGGATGCGGCGCTCACTACCTTCTGAAGCAGAGCTACAGACTTTTCAAGAGAGCTCTGAAGACTTTCCTTCTTACCATCAATAATTGACTCAATCTTAGTCTTAACATCTTCTTTAGCCAGGATCTCATCCATGCTTAAAGATGCCTTGATACTGTCCTCAATCACCTCAAAGTCACGGGCACCGAAATCCTCAGTTACAGAGAACAGAGGTTTTTCATCATTGATTTTTACTGTTCCATCAAGCTCTTTAAGCATGCTCATCACATCATCTAAAGCGGCAAACTGCTTAACCTGTGGAGCGCTCTCTGAGCTGCTGAGTAAATCAAATGACTTAAGATCACCCTTTAGGAAAAGAGCGGCAGCATTCTCAAATTCCCTGGTATCAAATTCTGTCAGAGGAGAAGATGACATCTTGTATACAAGATCATTTAAGACCTTAGGATCAACCGTAGTCAGATCAATTCCGTTCTCAGCTGCAATCTCAGATATCTTTGAGAACAGACTGTGAACATCTTCAGAGACAATGACTTGATTTAACTGTACTTCAGAATCTTCGACGCTGACAGTTCCTGCTGCAGCATCAGTCTGCACAGATGCTTTTACCAGGGTATCGGCAGCAGGCTCTGAAGAAGAAACTGTATTAACAGAAGGCTCTAAAAGTACAGCATTATCAGAACGGAAGAACTCATCCTGATGCTGTACAGTATCAGGAGTATCTGTAACCTCAATCTGAGGCTCACTCACAGTCTCAAAGATAACTTCTCTCTTAGATGTAACTTTCACTGAATCCTCAGAATCAGTTTCGCTGATAACAGCTTTTGATTCAGGAGAGTCTTCAGCTGCATATCTCTTATCTGAGACTTCATTCAGCTGATTATTGTTATTTAAGCTTTCAACCTCTCTCTTAGATGAATTATCACTGTAATCTTTATTTAGTCTGATGCCATCATTCCTGCCTGTCTGTTCCGGAACGGACTTTTCTCTTCTAACCTCTTTAGAAACATACTGTCTACCTTGAACCGCTGAAGAAGAATCTCTTTGAGAATCGTTCTTCTGCAGGGAGGCACAGTCCTTAAGAATTTTAGAAAAATCCACTCCAGAATTCAGGGTAGCCTGATTCTTAAGATTGCCACTTATGGCAACCTTTGCATCATCAAGTTGATATGAGCTGCTTACCGCCTGCATTCCACATCTCCTTTTCCCATTGAACAATTCCGGATATTACATTTAATATCAAATAGTTATGAATTATTTAACCTAAAAATCCACAACTCACGTCAACATAACTGCAATTTATCTGCCAATTTCCAGACGTTGTCTTTTTTTTAGTTCAAAAGAAGAGATGATTTTTTTGAAAATTGTAATATTTAGTTGGATAATAAATTAAC
>JAZRAY010000345.1:0-17452 GCA_045634805.1 Succinivibrio sp.
AGTGTGAATAAATAGTGGAATTGTAATGTAGAGAGCTATCATAAGATAGCTTCATAAAGAGATTGAGTTAAGATGCCTTAACTCGGATGTAGTTATAGTGTTCACCGCCTAAATCACAGAAATGACGGTTGTAGTTCAATGCTATTTTCTGTGCTGTCTCTTCACAGAATTCCCTTGCACCTGCAGGTGATCTCATCCAGTCATCACCGTTGCCAAGGTACATAATTTCACCCTTCAGAATTTTTACGACGTTATATTTTGTCATTAACTTCCCTAGTTTTTAACTGCCCATATATAGAAGGCAATTCCTATCACTGCAAAAATCATTTTAAACATATTGTTGCGTGAGTTCTCGTTGGTAAGACCAAACAGGAACAGAGCGTTGGACGCAGATCCTAATACAAAATAGACCAAAGGTAAAGATATGATTGAGCTCACAAAAAAATCTCCTATCTTTATTCACGGATAACACTTGTATGAATGGCTTATATAAGACGTGCAAAGAATACGTGATATAGATTAGATTTAACTTAGAAAAAAATAAAAACAGATAAAAAAAGACCTCGATAAAAATCGAGGTCAGGAATTATCTTCAGGAATTGGACAAAGTACTATTTAGCCAGCAGCGATGGCATTTTTTTCTGCTTTTCCAATTAAATCAACCAGGTCCAGTGTATTGGTAACCTCTTTGATTGCACGGACATTTGCTGCTTCATTCAGGATTAAGCCCAGCTTGCCGATTACTGATAAGTGAGCATCAGCATCTTCAGGTGATGCAATCAGGAACAGGGTATCCACAGCCTTACCATCCTGTGAGTCGAAGTCGATTGGAGTATCTAAGGTAGCTACCGCAATTACAGACTTCTTAACTACGCTTGATTTAGCGTGTGGTAGAGCGATACCGTCGGCAATACCGGTTGAAGATTCAGCTTCACGGGCAAATACTGCCTTTCTGAAAGCTTCCAGGTCTTCAATGGCTGGATTATCCTTTAAGCTGTCTACCAGCAAGTTGATAGCTTCAGTCTTGTTTGATGCGTGAATCTTAATTGAAACAGCTTCCTCGTCGATAGCATAACGAACCTTCAGATTCTGAGCTTTCTTCTCTAAAGCTTCTGAACGTGAAACTTCCAGAGCTGACAGCATGTTCTTGTAGAATGCACCGTTTAGCTTGTACTTCTTCAGGTAGATAACCATCATTACGATGAACAGTACTGATGATGCAACGAACATGATGGTACGTAAGCCAAGGATAGTGCCTTCAGTCTGAACTGCGTTTGGAATGTAGCCAACAACAGCAAGAGTGATTGATGACATGAAGTTAGCAAGTGCACCACCGAACTTAACAGTCATGGTCTGCATTGAGAATACGATTGACTCTGAACGGGTACCTAGCTTGTACTCACCGTAGTCTACGGTATCAGCCAGCATAACAGTTGTACATACTAGAGCAAGAGCGTTGCCTAGAGATGCAATACAGTATGCGCCACCAGCTACGAATGGATTTGAACCTGCGGTTGAACCGAAGAAGAACATTGACAGGTAGCCAACAACCATCAGACTTGCTGACAGAAGGTAAACAGTCTTTCTTGAGGTCTTCTCTGTTAATGAAGGGAAGATTACGAAAGCGATGAACTGTGAAACAGCACCTGCAGCCATGAAGTAAGGATATAGGTCCTCACGGCAGAAAGCGTACTTGAAGTAGTAAACCATAGTACCGAATACCAGGTTACATGCAATCTGCTGAATGATGGTCAGAACAATGATTACAACCAGCTGATCGTTCTTAGCTAAAAGACCCAGCATATCCTTGAATGCGATCTTGTTGCGAAGTGGAGTCTTAACATGCTCGCGTACGTTTGCAACACAGATGGTTTCAAAAATGATGAAGCATAGAACAATAAGTAGAGTGTAACGGAAGAAACCCTGAGCCTCAGTACCGCCTAGGCCTTTACCTAAGAAAGCAATGATAGGAAGACCAAAGATAACAACGAACTGACCGCCGATCATAGCACCGGTTCTTGGGATAACTGACATAACGTCACGTACCTTTGAATCAGAGCTGAATGCAGGGATCATTGACCAGTATGGAATATCCATAATGGTGTAGGAAACACCCCATAGAATGTAGAACAGACCACACCAGATCATAACGCCCATAGGGCCGAAGTAAGGTGTTGGATCGAAGAACAGTAGAGTAACAATTGCGCAGTTTACAAGAGTACCGATGAAGATCCATGGACGGAACTTACCAAAACGGGTACGGGTGTTATCAACAATCCATCCCATAATAGGATCATTGATAGCATCGAAAATACGTGCGAATAAGAATAGGAAACCTACATATGCAGGATTCAGTTTTACCACATCAGTAAAGTAAACCATCAGGTAAGCGGCCATAATCCAATAGCCCATATCCTTACCAACAGCGCCTATACCAAAGGATATTTTTTCTCTTAAAGAAATATCGTTTGACATTTTATACTCCAGAACAAAAATAGTTTTAATGACGCCACTATAATGCAAACCCTGAAATGCGATTTCGTACAATAACGACTTTTTTGATACAAAAAAGCCGGATATTTCTTTTTTGATGAGAATCTTGTGAACTGTTTCATATTTTTTTTATCTGAGTATTCACAGTATTCCATCGAAACTCCCTTCAAAAGCCTCTATAAAGAGGAATTTGTAAAACGTGCCTATTTTTCGTAAATCTTAAAATTAACAGAAAAGTCGTAAAAGTGACAAACAGGTATTATAAGCTTCTATAAGATAGAAAATAATAAAGTGAACAAACGAATTATAAGAATGAGGTTTATATGACCGCAGCAATGGAAATTGTCTCTTTTGACAAGAACATTATTTCAAATCCTCGCATATATGAGCAGAATAGAGAGGATGCACACTCAGATCATAAGTACTATAAGGATAAGTCTGAGTTGTTATCTGGTGAAAGCTCTTATACAAAGAGTCTGAACGGAAAATGGAAATTCTCATTAGCCAAGACTCCTGATGATGCAGAGAATGGTTTCTTTGAGGATGGTTTTAATGATAACGGCTTTGATTACATCAATGTTCCAGGTCATATTCAGACTCAGAATTTTGTAAAACCAAACTATACCAATACCGTTTATCCATTCAGCTGTGATGAGGACGTTGATATTACAAAGGCGCCTCAGAAAAACAACTTTGTAGGCCAGTATGTCTGCTATTTTGACAGCGTTGATGACTGGGAAAACACACATATCTGCTTTGAAGGTGTAGATAACGCATTTGCCCTATGGCTTAACGGTCACTATGTTGGCTATTCAACAGACAGCTTTACACCAAGTTCCTTTGACCTTACAAAGTTCATGAAGAAAGGTCAGAACAGACTATGTGTTCAGGTATTCAGATATACCGTATTCAGCTATCTTGAGGATCAGGATTTCTGGAGATTAACCGGTATATTCAGACCTGTATATCTATATACCAAGCCAAAGGCTCATCTAAATGATCTGTTTGTAAAACAGACATTTAACGATGATTTAACCTCAGTTGAGCTTAATGTTGAGTTAAAGCTTTCAGAGAACTCATGCTGCGATTTCAGACTAATGGATGCTGAAGGTAAGTGTGTGGCTGAGGGCGTAAGTGAGAACTCAAAGATAGTTAAGACTATTTCCGACCCTGTTCTATGGTCAGCAGAAAAGCCATATCTGTATACCCTTGAGCTGACTGTAAAGGATGAATCTGGAAAGGTATTTGAGGTTGTAAGACAGGATATCGGCTTTAGAAAATTCGAGCTTAAAGACCGTCAGATGCTTATCAACGGCAAGCGCATTATCTTTAAGGGTATCAACAGACATGAATTCAGTGCCAAGACAGGCAGAACCATGACTGATGAGGAGATCTACGAAGATCTTCTGATTATCAAACGACACAATATGAATGCCGTAAGAACCTCTCACTACCCAAACAAGTCATGCTTCTATGAATACTGTGATCGTCTGGGTCTGTATGTAATTGATGAGACCAACCTGGAAACTCACGGTTCATGGCAGGAACTTGATGTGATGGAGGAGAAGGAACATACCCTTCCAAGAGCAAATCCTGATTACAGAGATGCTGTTCTGGACAGAGGCCGTTCAATGCTGGAGCGCGATAAGAATCATGCCTGTGTGATTATCTGGTCATGCGGTAATGAAAGCTGGGGCGGAAAGACTCTATTTGAGCTGTCTGAGTATTTCAGAAATACCGATCCTTCTCGTCTGGTTCATTATGAAGGTCTGTTCCATGACAGAAGCTACAATGCAACTTCAGATATGGAATCCCATATGTATTCAAAGGTTTCCTATATCCGCGAGTTCATGAAAGAGCACGACGACAAGCCAATCATCATGTGTGAGTATACCCATTCTATGGGCAACTCCAATGGCGGTATGAAACTGTATACCGATCTTGCCAAGGAAGGCGGTCTGTATCAGGGAGGCTTTATCTGGGACTTCTGCGATCAGGCTTTAATTACCAAGAATGATAAAGGTCAGACCTATCTTGCCTATGGCGGTGATTTCGGTGACAGACCAACAGATTTCAATTTCTGCGGCAACGGTATTATCTTTGCTGACAGACGTTTATCTCCAAAGGTAAATGCTGTTAAGTACAACTATCAGGACTTTGAAATCAAGGTAGAGAAGACAGAGTGCAGCATTAAGAATTACTCTTTATTCACCAATCTTGATGAGTTTGAAACAAAGGCTGTATTAAAGCTTAACGGTAAGGTTGTTGAGACTATCTCATTAGGCAGAATTTCACTTGCTCCATCTGAGAGTACAAAGGTTTCACTGAAATTTGAAAATCCTATGACCACACCTGGTGAGTACAGCATCTGTATAACTGTTGTTCTTGCTGAGGATACAGCCTATGAGCACAAGGGCTATGAGATTGCCTTTGAAGATGCAGTTGTCTGCAATGTGAAGTCACCTGTAAAGACTGCAGGCAAGAAAGCAAAGCTTGTTGCAACCAAGGCAAACTTCGGTGTTGTTGGTGATAACTTCAGATACATCTTCCACAACGGCAGAGGTCTGATGGTATCAAAGCAGAATCACGGTGTTGAGCAGTTAAAGGCTCCTTGTGAATTTAATTTCTTCAGAGCTCCAACTGACAATGACTACGGTGCAGGAATGCCTTTTGATATGGGCGTCTGGAAGGTTGCTGGCCGCTATGCCAAGACTCTAAGCTATGAAGCTTCAGAGAAGGATGGTGTAGTAACCATCAGTTATGTACATGCTTTATGTTCTCTTGTTGAGGCTAAGGTTTACAGTCAGTATGTCATCGATGGCGAGGGCAGAATTGAAGTTACTCTGACTTATGAAAAGGCAGAGGGCATGCCTGAGATTCCTGAGTTTGGAATGCTGTTTAAGCTTTATGGAAGCTTTGATAAGGTTTCATACTACGGATTAGGTCCTGATGAGAACTATTCAGACCGACTGGAGGGCAGCAGACTTGGAGTATTCAGCAATACTGTAAAGGACATGTATGTTGACTACCTGATCCCTCAGGAGTGTGGAAACCGCTGCGGTGTAAGAGAGTATCAGATTAAAGATTCTCTTGATAACAGCTTTACCCTGTTAAAGCAGGACAGAGATCTGAATGTATCTTCTCTGCCATATTCTCCTGATGAGCTTGAGAGTGCAAGACATGCCTATGAACTTCCAGATACTCTGACAACAGTGGTCAAGGTAAGCTGTGATCAGATGGGTGTCGGCGGAGATGACAGCTGGGGCGCTCCGGTACTTGAACAGTACAGAATTCCGAACTCAACTCTGAAATGCAGATTTGTACTTTTATAATTCCCAACTAACCTTTAAGAGGAGCTGAATAAAGCTCCTCTTCGTCATTAATTGCTATAATTACAATAAAAAAAGCAAGGTAGAGTTGTTTTTATGAATTTCCTTTATGATAAGTTTTATGTTTTAACCAAGGCTCCTGTTCATATCTATGATAAGAACTATGTGGAAGTCCAGAAGCTGGTCCCAAAGAAATCCGAGGACCCTCTCTCAGAGGACAGCGAGCTTGTAAAGGCTATTCTGGATAAGGTTTATTCAGAAAGCGTGATTGTAAAGCCTGATCCTCTATCTCCCTACTGCGCCATGAAGCTTTCGGATGGAAACTTTCTGGTATCAGGTCCATACCGACACAAGGAAGACAGACTTAATGCAGTAAATGTCTGTGAGCTCTTTGCCTATTTCACCAGAAGAATTACTCCTGAGGATCGAGATTCTGCTGATGATTCCTTCATTGAGGAAACATTGAAGTCATGTCTTAGTGATTTTGATTCAAAGGAATTTGAAAAGATTCTGCCTACAGAAGCTCCTCACAACACCTATGCTCACGAGCTGGCCCATCTTGAGGCCATAACCAAGGGTGATCCTGAACTTGCCCTAAGATGCAAGCTGATGCCTGTACACGGAAAGCTCGGTACATTAGGCCCAAATTTCAAAAGACATATCAAGAATCACTGTATAGTTGGTGCAACCCTGGCTGCCAGAGCTGCAATCAAAGGAGGCATCAGTGTTGAGACTGCCTTTACGGTTGCAGATTACTTTATCAACAAGGTTGAGCTTATCAATGATGACAAGGTACTGCAGGACTATACTCTGAAGATTGTTGTTGCCTTTGCAACCTTAGTAAAGAATCTTAAGGACAGGGGACAGAAGCAGATAAGACCTGCTGTTTCCAGAATTATTGAGGAAATCAAACGTTCTCTTTACAAGGATGTAACCAAGGATGATCTGGTAAGTGTCTGCGATATGCATAAGGATTATGCTGAGAGAATCTTTAAGAAGGATACCGGCATGACGATTATGGAATATCTTTCCAATTCAAGAATACAGATTGCCTGTGAGCTTTTAAAGGACAGTCAGACCAGTATTACAGAAATCTCATCCATTCTCTGTTTCTCATCTCAAAGCTATTTCGGAAGAGTCTTTAAGAAGGTTACAGGTAAAACTCCTGCCCAGTACAGAAATCAGAACTTTGTCAAAGTCTGGAACCAGCTTGACTAATATATCCGAAATTTTGACATAAAGGTCGTTTTTTTACTAAACATACATACTCTCTTCTTGTAAAGTTACTTCAGACTAAAAAGGAGAGAGATGTATGGAAATTAAATTTGATAAAGCGACCGGTCTTTTTACCATTTCAAACAGTAAAATCAGTTATATCATGCAGTTAGTTAAAAATAACTATCTTGCACATGTTTACTACGGTAAGAAGATTGATGATTTCAATCCATACTGCTCATATTACGAGGTTGAGCACGAAGGTGCTCCTCAGCCATTTGAATTCCCTGAAGGACGTATCTTTTCTCTGGAATGTCTGCCACAGGAAATGCCTGCCTACGGATGCGGCGACTTTAAGTATCCTGCTGTACAGGTTCGTCTTGATAACGGTACCTCCTCTCTTGATCTGCGTTATGAGAGTCATGAAATCTTCAAGGGAAAGAAAGAATTCAAGAATCTTCCTTCTTCATATGTAAAGAATGAGGATGATGCATTAACCCTGGTTATCACCATGAAGGAAGTTGGCGGTAAGTTTAAGGTTAAGCTTTCATATACTGTTTTTGAAAATGAATCCTTAATTGTCCGCTCATCAGAGATTATCAATACCTCTGATAAGGAACAGAAGCTTCATCAGCTTGCATCAATGTGTCTTGATTTTGCAGACGGCAGTTTTGACCGCGTACATATGTACGGCAGTCACGCCAATGAGCGTAACATCGACAGAGTGCCTCTGAATCACGGTATTGATGTAGTAAGTTCTGCAAGAGGTGCAACCTCTCATCAGCATAATAACTTCCTGGCTCTGTGCTCTAAGGATGCAACTGAAGACCATGGTGAGGTATATGCTTCAACTTTAGTATGGTCAGGTAACTTTGAGGCTGTAACCGAGCTTAGCTGCTATGGTTATACCCGTATGGTAATGGGTATCAACAGCTTTGATTTTGAATGGATTTTAAATCCTGGCGAGTCATTTACCGCACCTGAAGCTGTAATTGTCTACGCTGACAACGGATTTAACGGTATGTCACAGTCCTTCCACAATTTCGTAAAGGAACATATTGTTCGCGGTAAATGGAAGGATCAGCTTCGTCCTGTTCTTGCAAACTCATGGGAAGCTGCCTACTTTGATTTTGATCAGGACTCAATTGTCCGTTTTGCCAAGGATGCTATTGCTTTAGGTGTTGAGCTTATTGTGCTTGATGACGGCTGGTTCGGACATCGAGACAATGATAAGACCTCACTGGGCGACTGGACCATTATTAATAAAAAGAAGCTTCCTTACGGTATAAGCGGTCTATGTGATGAGATACATCATTTAGGCGCCAAGTTCGGTCTGTGGATTGAACCTGAGATGATTTCACATGACAGTGAACTGTTCAAGGCACATCCTGACTGGGCTTTATCTGTACCAGATCATAAACGTTCCACCGGTCGTGATCAGTACGTGCTGGATTTAAGCCGCAAAGATGTACGTGATTATGTTGTAGATGCTATCTCAACTGTTCTGTCCTCAGCATCTATTGATTATGTTAAGTGGGATATGAACCGTAATCTTACAGAGATTGGCTCTTTATCCTTCCCTGAAAAACAGCAGGGCGAGATTGCTACCCGTTATGTTTTAGGCTTATACGATATTGTTCAGAGAATAACCTCAAGATTTGAGAATATCCTCTTTGAAAGCTGCTCAGGCGGTGGACGCAGATTTGATATGGGTATGCTCTGCTATATGCCTCAGGTATGGACATCTGATAATACCGATGCAGTTGCAAGACAGAGAATTCAGTACGGAACCTCATATCTGTATCCTCCTGTAACCATGGGGGCTCATGTGTCAGCTGTTCCAAACCATCAGCTAAACAGAATCACCTCCATGCTGACACGCTTCACCTGTGCCATGTCAGGTAACTTCGGTTACGAGATGGATTTAGGCAAGCTAAGTCCTCAGGAGCAGGAAGAGGTTAAGTATCAGATCGGAATCTATAAGAAGTACCGTGAGACTCTGCAGACTGGTAACTTTATACGTCTGATTTCTCCTTTTGAAGGTGACAGAAATGAAACCTCATGGTCATTTGTAAGTCAGGATCAGAGTGAGGTAATTCTGATGTATTTCAGAAATCTGGTAAAGAATGGAATGCCTCTAACCAGAATCAGATTCAAGGGCTTAAAGAAGAACGCAAAATACCAGTGTGTAGTTCATGAGTGCCCTTCTGTACTGTCTGTAAAGCATGAAATGAGCGGACAGGTATTCAGTGCAGAGTATCTTGAGAACAGAGGTCTGATTATGGACAAGTGCGACAGTGACTTTGCAGCTCACCTGTATGTACTAAAGGAAGTTAACTAATCCTTTCCTGAAAACAATAAAGCGGCATTTAGCCGCTTTAGTCTATGGTTTAAAAAGGTTCTGATCCTTATAAGGTTAGAACCTGTTTTTTTTAACCGTAGGTTTCGTTGGTAACCTCGTGCTCGGTTACGTCAACAACATCCTTAATCTGACCTGGGAAAGCCTGATTCAGCTGAGTCTGAATACCTTCCTTCAGGGTAATGCCTACCATTGAGCAGCCAAGACAGCCACCGGTAAACTTAACCTTAACAATGCCGTCCTCGGTAACATCAACTAAAGATACTGCGCCACCGTGAGATGCCAGTGATGGGCTTACGGTTACATCGATAAATCTCTTCAGTCTGTCGAACAGAGTTGCATCAGGAGGAAGATCCTGCTTGTTCAGGTTAGGAGCGTGGAAGGTCAGAAGATCTTCACCGTCTTCCTCATTCTTGGTTAAATCGATAACTGAACCGTCCAGGTATTCTGAAACAGAACTGTCGATAACAATTTCAAAACCCTTCATCTGGAAGTGTTCATCATTGGAGGTGATGTACTCTTTTGGGCAGTACAGGATACCGCACTGAACACCAGGGGTTCCTACATTAGTTGCAGTAAGACGAATAGCAAGGCCTTCCATTTTCTGCTTGCTGATAATGTTCAGAAAGTATTCCTGTGCTTTCTCACTAACGCTGATTTTGCTCATAAAAACCTATAAATTAAAAAATCTAAGCTAAAAAAATGGCCAAAAGTGATCAATTGGCGCAATGCTGTATTTTGTATTAATACAAAGTCTTTTTACCTTCTTTATCTATATATATAAAGAAGTGCAACCACCTTGTGGCGTGGTAGGTTCAGCCAATGCCTTAAGGGCATTTAAGCCACATAGAATCAGCGAACCTGTGCATTATATCATTTAACATAGATAGAGGTTATGACAATGTTTTTCAGTACTGAAAAATAAAATTTTTTTCAGAAATGATAATTAATGATCGAATAATTAATAAAAAATATGCACAAGTTTTCTTTTTACTGCTAAAATCGTATTTGTAACCTATCAAAAACCTGAGTTATTCTCAGATAACACTTGGAGAAAAAAATGAGCTTATTCGACGAGCTTAATTTAGCTAAATACGGTATCAGTTCTGCTACCGAAATCGTACACAACCCTTCATACGAAACCCTATATGCTGAAGAAACCAAAGCTGGTTTAACTGGTTTTGATAAGGGTCAGGATACAGAGTTAAACGCAGTTAACGTTATGACTGGCGTTTACACTGGTCGTTCACCAAAAGACAAGTTCATCGTTAAGGATGCTTCATCAGAGGCTAACTTCTGGTGGACCACCGATGAGTTCAAGAACGACAACAAGCCACTATCAACTGAGTCATGGAATGCATTAAAGACTCTAGCTGGTAAAGAGCTATCAAACAAGAAACTATACGTTGTTGACGGTTTCTGCGGTGCTAACGCTAACACCCGTATGGCAATCCGTTTCGTTGTTGAGGTTGCATGGCAGGCTCACTTCGTAACCAACATGTTCATCCGTCCAACTGAAGAAGAGTTAAAGAACTTCAAGCCAGACTTCGTTGTTCTAAACGCTTCAAAGGCTAAGGTTGAGAACTACAAGGAGCTAGGTCTAAATTCAGAGACTGCTGTTGTATTCAACCTAACAGAGCGTATGCAGTTAATTCTTAACACCTGGTACGGTGGTGAGATGAAGAAGGGTATGTTCTCAATGATGAACTACTACCTACCTCTAAAGGGTATTGCTGCAATGCACTGCTCAGCAAACACTGACATGAACCACGAAAATACCGCTATTTTCTTCGGTCTATCAGGCACTGGTAAGACCACTCTATCAACCGATCCAAAGCGTCTACTAATCGGTGACGACGAGCACGGTTGGGATGATGATGGCGTATTCAACTTCGAAGGTGGTTGCTATGCTAAGGTTATCAACCTATCTAAGGAAAACGAGCCAGACATCTGGAACGCAATCAAGCGTAACGCTCTATTAGAGAACGTAACTGTTGATGCTAACGGTAAGATCGACTTCGCTGACAAGTCAGTAACCGAGAACACTCGTGTTTCTTACCCAATCAACCACATCACCAACATCGTTAAGCCAATTTCAAAGGGCCCTGCTGCTAAGCGTGTAATCTTCTTATCAGCTGACGCATTCGGTGTATTACCTCCAGTATCAATCCTAGACGAAGGCCAGACCCAGTACTACTTCCTATCAGGCTTCACTGCTAAGTTAGCAGGTACCGAGCGTGGTATTACTGAGCCAACCCCAACCTTCTCTTCATGCTTCGGTGCTGCATTCTTATCATTACCTCCAACCAAGTACGCAGAAGTTCTTGTTGATCGTATGAAGAAGTCAGGCGCTAAGGCTTACTTAGTAAATACTGGCTGGAACGGTACCGGCAAGCGTATCTCAATTAAGGATACCCGTGGTATTATCGATGCAATCCTAGACGGTTCAATCGATAAGGCTGAGACCAAGACCATCCCAATGTTCTCATTCAAGGTTCCAACAGCTCTACCAGGTGTTGATCCTAAGATCTTAGATCCTCGTGACACCTATGCAAATGCTGCTGACTGGGATGTTAAGGCTAAGGACTTAGCTGAGCGTTTCATCAAGAACTTCGGCAAGTTTGCTAAGTTAAACCCAGAGTTAGTAAAGGCTGGTCCACAGCTATAATTTAACTTTTGGTTTTAAACTGAAAGACGACCCGGTAAATGCGCCGGGTCTTTTTTTTGAGGTTCAATATGGGCAAGCCATTTATTACTAGAGAAGGTTTTGAACAGCTTCACAGGGAATTAGACTATCTTTGGGAAGTAAAGCGTCCTGAAATTACTCAGAAGGTTAGCTGGGCTGCAAGTCTTGGCGACCGTTCTGAAAATGCTGACTATCATTACAACAAGAGACTTTTAGGTCAGATTGACAGAAGAATCCGCTATCTGCGTCACTGTCTGAATGACCTGCAGGTTATTGAGTACAACAAGCAGCAGGAAGGCAGAGTTTTCTTTGGTGCCTATGTGGAGATTGAATCTGAAGAAGGGGATACCCTGATGCAGATCCATATTGTAGGCTCAGATGAAATCTTCGGTCGCTCCAACTGTATTTCTGTTGATGCTCCTATGGCTAAGGCT
Organism: Succinivibrio sp.; assembly: GCA_045634805.1. Taxonomy (GTDB): domain Bacteria; phylum Pseudomonadota; class Gammaproteobacteria; order Enterobacterales; family Succinivibrionaceae; genus Succinivibrio. The sequence continues at coordinate 12,517 of JAZRAY010000345.1, forward strand.
CTTCTTGGAAAAAGCGTAGATGACGAGGCTGTAGTTCAGACACCACTTGGTAAGAAGACCTGGTTTGTAAACAAGATTTCCTATACTAAACCTGACTGGTTTGAAGATATGCCGATTGTCGAGAATTCTCTGGCCTCTGATGACAATGAAGATGTTCAGATTGAAGAGATATCTGAAGAAGACCAGAAAAAAATCGAACAGGAATATCTGAAAACTCTGGTCCACTAACCTCAAAAAAAATGTGGTTCGCATTGCTTTGAACCACATCTCTATCTCGCTTTTCTCAGTTAATTCTAGGCTGCTGAATTTTTCATGCCTGTGTACTTGAGCTGAAGCGTATTTGTTGAACTTGACTGAGCATTAACCTTGTAGCTTACCCATCCTCCTGTAATAAAGTTCAGCCAGTCTGTATTTTCCTCAACAACCTTTGATGCTCCAGATGTTTCAATCTGAATCTCTGAAACATAGTAGTTGCTCTTAATCTTAGAAGCCTCTCTCTCCAGAGCCTTAGGATCATTACGGTTAGCGTCGATAACATCTTGTTTCATTTTGCGGACAATTGTGTATTTGGTAATTTTTCCGCTTTCAGCAAGTTTAGTCAGATTATCCTTTAGCTGCTCTGAGATGAGTCCCTCTTTGTACAGTTCATCAATCTGTTTTGTATCCATGTAGTTATGCGTAGTCTTGTCATAGGCTTCGTCAATAACATTCTTTCCTGCAGAACGATGAATTATGGTTTCATTCTCAATTACGGTTTGATCTCTTGGAATAAATAGTTTATTCGCGGTTGATATTTTCTTGTCAATTTTCTTGACACCATCAACGAATTTCTGAGAAGTATCAGGCTCATCGCTTTCAATATTCAGAATATCTGTTGTTGTATCCTTAATTATCTGAAGAGTTTCGTCTACAACCTCCTGCGCACCGATTATCTTATCTACACCAAGATTATCCTTTGCCAAATCAAGGCGTTGTTTACCAGGTCTGAACTCAAATACCTTTGCCTTATGAGTAATTGTATATGTGCTCTTTTTAGTCTCAGTTGAGCCTGTATTATCGTATTTAGTTCCCCTTTCAGTGGAGGCATTGAAACCAAGAGTTGCGTTAAAGAATCTTGTATAGTCAACCAGGGTTTGATATGTAGGATGTTCTTCACCGAACTTTTTCTCAAGCGCCTTTCTCGATTTTGCATCAGGAGCATTTGTCATAGCTTTAAGTTCATCAGGGAACAAGAAATTCTGAAGTATTTCTATTGGATTAAGTCTTAAAGTAACGCCAGCGCCGAACTGCTTCTGATTACCGGCTGCAACATCGTTTGCGGCCTTCACATCCTCATTTGTCAGGTTACATGTAAACATCTTACATAGGAAAGCTGATGCCTCTTCATCTGAATTGAAGTTCAGATCAACAACTCTATTCACTCCTCCTCCGGCAGTTGCATTTGCACCAATGCCTTTTGCTCCGTAAGCTATAAAAATAGCGTCGGCATCAACAGCAAGCTTTAAGATACTTGCATTCAGGCTGACTTTGATGTTTCCGTCTTTATTTCTGGTGATCATAACAGCAGCATCAGAAGAAGCCTTTATACCAGCCTTTAATGTACCGATATTGGTATCTGCTACAGACTGGAATACGTCGGTAAAATTGAAAGTAAACTTAAAGTCCATATTTCTGGATACGTATCTGGTCTCATTCACTCCTATTCTGGAGACCATACCCTGAATAGCTGGCAGATATACATGATAGTTATTCTGTAACTGCTCTTTGTATGCGGTGTTTCCTGTAAAGAATCGTTTGATGGCACCGCCAACTTTAGATATATCATTAGCTACATCCAGGAATGTATTCTTGATCTTGTTGAAGGCTCTAGCTATGAAGAATTCTGAGCCTGCCTGCTGTAGTCTGGTATTAGCCAGAAGTTTTGCCATAGACTCATCAAGACCTCTGGTCTTCATACAGTCAACCATTGCATTTAGGATTGCCTGTTTATCTGCTTCAGAGGTGTTGGAGTCTTTGAATGCAGCATAGACTTCTTCTTTTCCAGAATAACCCAGTTTAGCTGCAGCGTAGCTGGCTGACAGTCTAACCAGAGCGCGTACCTGCAGATCTCCTAGGAGCTGTTTTCCCAGTGGTTTTAACAGTTCAGCCTCGTTACTCTTGAGTCTGTAATCTGCTATTGCAACTTTTAATGCCTTATCACTCTTAACAGCTCCCTGAACGTACTTATCCTGCAGGGTTTTTACAATCTCTGGCTGATTCTCAGTATTGAAGGCTGTTCCAAAGGACTCCTTTGCGCCATTGACGTTATTACCACGATTGTAGATCTTGTAGGTTACAAGTGAGTCTGCTGTAGTCGTATTCTCCACGTTCAGATGGGTTTGTGAGAATTTAGTCAGCTCATTGTTAAAATTCTCTTCATCAGCCTCAGCAAGTACCTTCAGATCATTACTGAAATCTGTCAGCTCATTACTCTCCGTAAAGGTAGCAGGATCGATGTTCTTATCTAGAATTTTAAGATTTACCAATACCTCCTTTTTCTGTGCAACAGTAAGCTTTGGTTCTTTTAGTGAATCAATTAAGGCATCGTAATCAGCTTTATTCTTAGTAACATCTATACCGTTCTGAGTACACAGATCATTAACCACAAGCTTAATGAGGTTTTCATCTTTTGCCAGTTCAGTGGTGTTGTTATGGTTATTTATGAGCTTGGTTGCACTTGTTTGTAATTCTTTAAATGTATCATCATCCGCCATAAATCCAACCAGTCCTGGGTTTAGATTTGCAGCGATAGCTGATCCCTTGGTTAAGACTGCAAGCTGCAGATACTTGTCCAGCATCAGTTTGGTAACTTTTGGCAGAGGCTTAACATGGGCCATTTCGGCAATATGCTTGCCAATATCATTCATGGCGTTATCAAGTTTGTTCGTTAAGGCCTTGCTTTCCTCATTAGGATACCCCTCAAAAGGAGGATTTGGTTTCTCAAAGCTTGCGATTATTTCTGCAACATCTTGATTTTCCGGCTTATTCTCTATAGCCTGCTGAAGTTTATAGGCATACTGCTGTGATTCAATATTGAACTTTGCAATTTTTTCTGCCATTTCAATTTCTTCAGGGCTGAAGGTGAAGTTGTCTTTATTTATGCCATATGACTTCAGAACCTCGCTGTTGACCTGAGTCAGATCATCGAGCAGAGCGTCTCTGATAACAGATATTGTTACTGCGGTATCTTCACCCTTTAGAGTCTCTCCTGGCAGAATCTTCTGTTTTGCCTCCAGTTTTGAAATAGTAGGCATGCAGATCTGTTTATTAAGCTTAATCTGCAGGTCAGTATGTTCCTTAGGCACTCCACTTTGCGCATTAAGTCTCAGAATCAGATCTGACTTGTTTATACCAAGCTTAATAATTTCATCTGGTTTCAGATTGTCCAGTTTATCTTCGTCGGTAGCGCCGAAGGACTTAATAAGTTTCTTCAGCTCCTTGGTTGCAAGGATCTGCTTTCCTTCCTTACTTGCAGTAAGAAGTGTCTTCAGTGCTCTATAGTCACTGAATTTTGAGTTAAGTCCGGAAGAAATATTACTGGTGGTTTCTGCGATGGACTTTTCGCGGACAAGACCCATGTTACTATCAGCAAGTCTCTGCTTCATGGTTTCAGTCAGGGAGTCAACAAATTTCTTTCTGATATCATTAGGATTCTCTGGCAGAATATTTGCTCCAGGAGCCATTTCTTCTGCAGTAATTGCATGAATATTTGCAGGAGCATCATCTATCTTTCCATCCTGCAGATTCTGTGTGATAAACGCATGATAAGCAGCATCTACGGCAGTATTCCAGTATGGAGACAGTTCGTCCAAAGGTCCCTCTGTAGCGAATTTGGCCAGAACTAAAAGTTCTGCATCGTTCATTTTGGCCCATTCGTCACCTGTCATTTTTTCGAGTAGACCTTTAATGGCTGGAGTATGTTCACCGTAGGCGTTCTCACCTCCCTCAGCATTGATTTTATCCAGTGCTGACTGAGCTTCGGTCATCAGTACCAAAGTCTGACGGTATTGCTGAGCCATCTGGGAAACGGTTGGATCCGGATTGCGTGTTAGAGGATCAAGCAGATTTGCCATAGCCATCCTCTTGGCAGGAGTATCGATTTTCACATCTGTTATTTCTTTTAGGAAATTGATGGCACTTTCCTTATTTTCCAGGGCGCCGGCATATTTCTTTATCACATCTAAAACAGCAGCCTCTTCTCCCACTTCATCAACATCAGCATGTGACAGCTCTTTTAGGCCTTCAAAAGAATAATCCTCTTTGTTGAATAGATTCATTATCTCTGTGAAATGATTCTTGATGTTAGGATCATTTTTAGCTTCAGACATAATGTTTTTGTAAATTTTGAAGTTATCAGTAGGCTTTTGATTTTCCTGTACAGGATCATTATCCTGAGAATCATCAAAACTAATCTGTTCATCATCAATACTGCTGTCATCGTTAGCTTCACTCAGATCTATGTGAGAAATGGATTTGTTGAGAGGATTATTACTCTTATTCAGATCGTTTTCATTGTCTTCCTCACTGTCAACCTCCTGATTCTGAACTGCGTTGAGGTTGGCAAATTTATCTGAAATCAGGTCAATAAGTTCTGATCTCTGTTCTGCTGAGACCTTTCTGCTTAAATCATTTCTGATTGACTCCAGATCATTTACTATCTGATCTGGGGTAGGATTATTGGCAAATAACTTTTCGATTGTTGATTTAATCTTATCTCTGTTCTTTGTTGATTCATTATCTATCTGCTTAAGCAGATACTCGTTGGAAAAGCCCTCATTTACAACCAGTTTCTTTAATGAATCAATTGTATGACCATGATAGGTTGAATCCCTTAATGAGATATCAACTGTATTTTTAACATCTGCAAGTTTATTGATCTTACTGATGCTTGCCTGAT
>JAZRAY010000346.1:0-3073 GCA_045634805.1 Succinivibrio sp.
ACACGACTCAAGGGCTGCCTACAGATTTTTAAGGGATATTGTTAAAGCTGCAGACAAGTCTGAGCGAGAGGTTGTTTTTTTACATGGAGAAATCTCTTACGATAAGGATTTCACCTCCATAAGCAGACAGACAGATCGTACAGCATACCCTGGTGTCTTTGTTAATGCAGAGAAGATAATAGAGCTTGAAGAGCTTTATGTTGAGATTGCCTTACTTCATGAGAAGATTCTCTCTTTAAAGGATGAGATTCTATTCAATATTGCCATCATGGCTGAGCAGAGACTTGATGATATTCTCGACAGAGACCATCTTATCGGCTTTGACGGTATCATCAGAAGACTTGATTATGTTTTAAACTACAAGGAAGGCTCAAAGGATATTCTGCCTGGTCTTATCCGTGCCTCATATCCTGTGGCCATGATCGATGAGTTCCAGGATACCGATCCGGTTCAGTTTTCAATCTTCTCAAAGCTTTATCTTAACGAGAATGCCAAAAAGACCGGAGCCTGCTGCTATCTTATCGGTGATCCTAAGCAGTCTATTTATGGCTTCAGAAAGGCGGATATTCACTCCTATCTTAAGGCAAGAGCCCTGATTGAAAGTCTTTACGGAAAGGATTCTGTATATACACTCTCTACAAACTACCGTTCTCAGGAACAGATTGTAGAAGGTGTTAACGGCATTTTTACATTAAATAAAGATCCATTCTTTTTTGATAAGTCTTCATCTGACACCATCGAGTTTGGAAGAGTTAATTCCAAGATTAAGTCCCTTGGAAATTCTGGCAAATGCAGCTTCAGATTCTCCAATATTGAGAATCCTGCCGATGCCTTTGCAAAAGAGGGCAACTTCGTTGAATTTATAACTCAGGAAGATGTTAATAAGTACTCTCAGGAAGTTTATCAGAAGGAAATCAGAGATTTTTCCAAAATCAAAACCATAAGCTTTGAAATAATATCCAAAAAGCTTGCCCGTGCAGTTCAGACCTGTCTCTCTCATGGTCTGCTAGATACTGTAAGCTCCGATAAGATAAGCTCCCGCGCTCTGAAGCCTTCTGATATTGCAGTTTTAGTTCGTAACGGAACTGAAGCTAAGCTTGTACAGAGTGCCTTAAAGAGTCTTAATATTGCCAGTGTGTATTATTCAGACTCCAGCAGAGTCTTTGATGAGGAGAGCTCTGATAACTCCATTGCTGAGTACGATCTGATTATGTACCTCATTGAGGCTATGGATGATTATGCTAATCGCGGCAAGGTAAAAAGACTGCTTTACTCTCAGCTCTGTTCAGCCTCAATGCAGGAAAGTCTTGAGGCGCAGGCTGATAACATTGAGCTTGAGGTTGCTCTGTTAAAGCAGTGCCGTCAGATCTGGGAGAAGACCGGCTTTTATCCTGCATTTATCAAATGGGTAAATGACGAGCGTCACCAGTGCCTTAAGGAAAATCTGAGATATACCGGCGGTGAACGTATGGTCACCAATCTTTGGCATTTAGCTGAGCTTCTGCAGTCGGCAAGAGCTCATGAGCAGGGCATTCAGGCGCAGAAACGCTGGTATATGGAATTAAGAACCAATCCTTCAGCCGGCACCGATTCTGATATGCTTCATAAACGTCTTGAATCTGAGGTATCTCAGGTTGCAGTATATACCATATTCAAATCCAAAGGTCTGGAGTTCCCTCTGGTATTCATGCCTTATCTCTGGTCTGATATCAGGATTGCCAATAAGGATAATGCCTATTTCTATGATGAAAAACATGGCAGGCTCTACTTTGATGTTTCAGGCTCAGACAGTACTTTAGAGCAGAAAAAGCTAAGTGATCTTCAGGAGGATGCCCGTCTTTTATACGTGGCTCTGACTCGTGCCTGTGCCGCAAACTTCATGTATATCTCACAGCTTGATGAGTCTAAGCCAAATGCTCTTATAAGCGAGTTTATAGATAAGGATTCAGAAAAGAGCGCTTTTTCATATGCCAGAGAGCTTTTTGAAGGCGGGATGGCAGATGTTCTTTCAAAGAGTGCATCAAAGTCCGAGAGCTCAGAAGTATCAGTAAAGCGTAATCCATTCAGAATAATCGATGAGAGCTTTTATGATGAGATAAGAAAAGCAGATAAAGTCTTATCGGATGAGAACAGCCTGATTGAAGTGGATGGTCCATCTGAGTTTGATGAGAATTTCTCAGGCATACTGCAGGACTTTAGAATATCCTCATACAGCGGCATAGTCTCAAGAAACGAGGATGGCGGACCTGCTCATGGAGATACTGGATTTGAGATTCCAAAGCTTGATTTTAACCGCTTTAATTTCCCAAGAAATGCTATTGCAGGTACCTATCTGCATTCTCTGATGGAGAACTGTGATTTTTCAGATTCACTATCCGATGAAACAAGACGTGAGTGCATCAGAAAGGCTGAGCTTACAAATGAGGCCGGAATTTTAAAGCGCTGGTATGCAATACGCATGTCAAAGGATAAGGATGAGCTCTCTGAGCAGAAGCGTGTGGTGTTAAGTGACTGGCTCTCCCATGTGGTTCAGGCCAAGCTTCCTTGTTCTGATTCGGATTTCTTCCGCCTATGTGATCTTAAAAAAGGTGACTGGCTTTGCGAGCTTGAATTCCTGTTCCCGTCAAAGAACTTTGATTCAGAAAAACTCGTTTCTCTTAGAAAGAGAAATGCAGAGGATTTTGCATCTGAAAAAGGTCTGTCTCTTGATGATATGAACTTCTCTTTGGCTGAGAGTACACTCTCTGGTTTTGTAAAAGGCTTTATCGATCTGACAGTCAGAACCGGTGTGGGGGATGATTCTAAGTTCTACGTTCTCGACTATAAGAGTAATTTTATGGGAGCTGAATTTGCTGCTTATAATGAAAAGGCTGTTGCTAGGAATATGCTTGAGCACTGCTATGATGTTCAGTATCTGTTCTATTCTCTTGCAATGCATCGTTTCTTAAAGAACCGTATTGAGAACTACTCATATGACAGACATTTTGGCGGAATTATCTATCTTTACATGCGCGGCATGCAGTCTGGCAGTTCAAATGCTGTTATCTATACCAAGCCAAAGCTTGAAATAATT
>JAZRAY010000347.1:0-7071 GCA_045634805.1 Succinivibrio sp.
CTTTTAAACAAGATTGACTATATTCTTGATAAGCCATCTCAGGATAATGCGCAGACAAATTAGGATTAAATTCAATAGGATAGATTTATGCATAATCAAGTAGATCTGGTTGTAATATCAGGAAGATCAGGCTCAGGAAAAACAGTAGCCCTACACGCACTTGAAGATCTCGGATTCTACTGCGTAGATAACCTCCCCGTTGAACTTCTTTACAACATGATTGATCTGGCCAAGAAATCCTATCCTAAAATTGCGATTTCCATTGATGTCAGAAACCTTCCAGACTCAGGTCATGAAGATATGCTGAATGATATCTATCTTAGAGTAAACAATGATCCAGACATTGACAGCACAATCATCTTCATTGATGCCGACGATCAGGTCCTAATCAAAAGATACTCAGAAACAAGACGTCTTCATCCCCTATCTCAAAAGAATCTAACTCTTAACGAAGCAATCCAGAAAGAAACAGAAATTCTTAAGATTATTTCATCCGTTGCTGATTTAAGAATTGATACCACAAACCTTTCTATTCACGATCTGTGCAAGAATGTTATTTCCAGCATTAACGGAAAACCATTCAAAGAGGTTGTACTAATCTTTGAATCCTTCGGATATAAGGATGGAATCACCAAAGACGCTGATTTTGTTTTTGACGCAAGATTCCTGCCTAATCCGTACTGGGATAAAAACATCAGACAGTACTGCGGACTTGAGGAGCCTATAAGACAGTTCTTCTCAAAGTATCCTGAAGTTGAGAACTATATAAATAAGCTCGACGATCTTCTGCTTGATATCATGCCTGCAATCGAAGTTGGTGACAGAAGCTATCTTACAGTTGCAGTAGGATGTACAGGCGGTTTCCACAGATCAGTATTTATAGCCCAGACTCTGGCTGACAGATTTAAGGAAAGAGGCACCAACGTAAAGGTTCGCCATCGTACCTTAATGAAAATGAAAAAATAGAAAGAATTGAGAGCTTATTACCGGAGACGAAATTATCTGGTAATAAGTTTTGTTCCTGAATCCTGACCGTGCAGGATCATTTCCTTGATCTTCTTTAAGGATGAGTTTTCAATCTGTCTTACGCGCTCAACAGATACCTTAAGCTCAGATGAGAGTTCCTGAAGAGTAGCCTTCTGTTCATCAAGCCATCTTCTCTTTATGATGTATTTAGATCTTTCATCAAGAGAATTTAAGGCATTACCAAGCTGTTCAAGCTCAAAGCTCTTGTAGTCTCTATTCTCAAAGTTCTTGGCAAAGTTTGAATTCTCATCTTCAAGATAGGCAGCCGGAGCCAGCATAGGAAGAGAAGCTACACTCTCGGATGAATCCTCTGCAGACATATCATAGCCGATATCCTGTCCTGCAAGTCTTGATTCCATTTCTGCAACATCGCTTTCAGATACACCAAGAGTCTGAGCAACAGTCTCTCTTTCACTCTGGGAGAACCAGCCTAAATGCTTTTTGTTCTGTCTTAACTTAAAGAAAAGCTTTCTCTGGGCCTTGGTGGTTGCAACCTTAACCACACGCCAGTTTTTGATTACGTAATCGTGGATTTCAGATTTGATCCAGTGAACCGCAAAGGCAGCAAGTCTTGCACCTGCATCAGGGTCGAAGTGCTTAACCGCCTTCATAAGACCGATGTTACCTTCCTGAATAAGGTCAGCTAAAGGCAGGCCGTAGCCAGAATAACCTCTGGCTATACTTACCACTAGTCTAAGGTGTGAGAGCACCAGCTTTCTTGCAGCTTCAAGATCACCATAATCTCTTAATCTTATGGCAAGAGCTCTCTCATCCTCTATTTCAAGCATAGGAACCTGATTGATGGCTTTTACATAGCCTTCAATATTGCCCACAGGGGCAAGCATTCCTAATGACTGATTCTCTTTATCTGACAACTTATTCTCTTCGTAACTGTAACTTACAAACGGACAACAATTATATGCTTATTGAGGAAGCTTAATTACATTATTAGAGAAATTATTTCATTAGCTGAACAGAGCATCAACGAAATGATCTACATCGAATACTCTTAAATCTTCCTTGCTCTCGCCTATACCGACATATCTTACTGGTACCTTAAACTTGTCAGCAAGAGCGAAGATAACACCGCCCTTTGCAGTACCATCAAGCTTGGTCAGGACAAGACCTGAAACATTTACAGCCTCACCGAAAATCTTCATCTGAGATACAGCGTTCTGTCCGGTAGTAGAATCCAGAACCAGCATAACCTCATTTGGAACATTCTCGTCAATCTTTTTCATGACTCTGACAATCTTCTTAAGCTCTTCCATCAGATTGTCCTTATTCTGAAGTCTTCCTGCGGTATCACAGATAAGAACATCAGTATTGTGAGCCTTTGCGGAGGTCAGAGCATCATAGATAACAGATGCACTGTCTGAACCGGTTGGCTGAGAAACTACAGGAGTATTGGTGCGTGCGCCCCACTCCTTTAACTGTTCAACAGCTGCAGCTCTGAAGGTATCACCGGCTGCCAGCATTACACTCTTGCCCTGCTCTTTATACTTCAGAGCAAGCTTACCAATGGTTGTAGTCTTACCAGCGCCGTTTACACCTACCATCAGAATTACAAATGGCAGATCATTGGTTCTTTTAACCTCCAGAGGAATAGCACAAGGCTTTAAGATATCCTTAAGAATGTTCTTTAGGTTGTTCTTTAAGGCACTTGCATCCTTAAGCTCACGAAGCTTTGACTCTTCTCTTAACTTCTCGATGATTCTTGTGGTGGTCTCAACACCAAGATCAGCTGTTAATAATGCAGTCTCAAGCTCCTCGTACAGATCCTCATCAATCTTCTTGCCTGAAACCAGAGCACCGATACCTAAAGCAAGATTCTCGCGGGTTCTCTTTAATCTTTCAAAGAATGATCTCTTTACCTTGGTCTCGTCAGTTTTCTCTGAAACAGTTTCAGTCTCAGTTTTCTCTTCTGCTACTTCTGAGACTGTCTCTACTGTCCTATCTTCAATCTCTTCAGTTACAGTCTGTACAGCTTCCTCTTTTACTTCTTCTGTACTCTCTGATACTTCCTCAGTTGACTCTGTATTTTCTACAGGCTCAGACTCTGCCTCAGTCTTTGGCTGCTCTTCAGAAATCTCTGCCTTTACAGGCTCCTCTTTACTGATTTCAGCAGCAGCTGATTCTTTAACTTCTTCAGATGCAGACTCTGTCTGATTTACTTTCTCTGAAACAATCTCTTCGTTCTGATTCTCGTCTTTATTCTTTTTAGAGAAAAATGAAAAAAGGCCCATTATTGTCCTCAATTTATCTATTTAAATTTACAAACTCATGCAATTATATGCTAATTTTTTCGATATTTCATTTTATTGGCTACTGTGGCAGGATCTGTTTCTGTTACAATGCCAAAAAAAGGAAGAAATATGGCTGGTTACGAAAACGAAATAAAGATTATTGGCGGCTTATATAAGGGCAAGATTATACCTGTTAAGTCCGCAGAAGGCTTAAGACCTACACCTGCCAGAGTAAGAGAAACTATCTTCTCATGGCTTGGAAACAATATTGAAAACGCAAATGTGCTTGATCTGTTTGCAGGATCAGGAGCTCTGGGTTTTGAATCACTATCAAGAGGCGCTAAAAAGGTTACTCTTGTAGAAATGAATCCTCAGACAGCAGATTCTCTTAAGAGTGTTGCTCAGAGCTTTAATTCTGAGAATATAGAAGTTATTAAGGCCAATGCCATAAACTATCTTGAAAATGCATCACAGAAGTTTGATGTCATCTTTATTGATCCGCCATACAAGCTTGATATTTACGAGCAGACTCTGAATCTTATTCTTAAAAGAAACCTTATTGATGAGAATTCAGTAATCTATGTAGAGATGAGAAACGGTTCAAATCAGATCGTTCCTGGACTTGAATGCATCAGAGAACAGACTGCAGGACAGGCAAAATATACCCTGATGAAGAAAAGCAGTCTGCTGTTCTAAACTTAATATTCCATTTCATCCATAAAGATGAAATGGAAATACCTTTCTTAACACTCAACCACACTAACAGCCAGACCACCGGCACTTGTTTCCTTGAACTTGATGTTCATGTTTCTGCCGATTTCATTCATAGCCATAATTGCAGCATCTAAAGATACCTTATGCTGAGTATTCTTCTCTGCTGTAGCAAGAAGCACAGCGTTATAGGCTTTGATAGCACCCATTGCATTTCTTTCAATACAAGGGATCTGAACATAGCCGCCAACAGGATCGCAGGTTAGACCAAGATGATGCTCAAGAGCAATTTCTGCAGCATTCTCAACTACACAGGCATCATAACCTCTTGCATGAGCAAGCATAGCAGCAGCCATTGATGAAGCTACACCGATTTCGCCCTGACAGCCAACCTCAGCACCAGCAATACCTGCATTATGCTTACACAGCATACCTACTGCAGCAGAAGCGAGTAAGCCTTCACGCAGAGCTCTGTCACCAAGACTCATATCATTACGCATTGCGTACAGAAGTGCAGGAATAACACCGGCAGCACCACAGGTAGGAGCGGTAACGATAACACCGCCTGAAGCGTTTTCCTCTGAAACAGCAAACGCATATGAGTTAATCTTACCCATCAGCTTGTCTACTTCGAAGTTATTGGTCTTATACTGCTCTAAGATAGCCTGAGCCTTTCTCCATACACCAAGATGACCTGGCAGCTTGCCTACGTTATTCAGACCTCTCTTTACAGAGTCATACATAACATCCATAAGCTCATCCAGCTTTTCACAGATCTGAGGACGGGTAAGTCCGGTAATGGACATCTCATTCTCAAGAATAAGCTCGTGCATGGTAAGACCAGTTTCCTGAAGTCTCTTATGAAGCTCTTTCATGGTTCCGTAAGGATGAACAGGCTTGCCTCTCTCCTCTTCTTTCCAGCCCTTCCACTGAATAAAACCACCGCCTACAGAGTAGTACTCAACTTCAAACAGGTTGTGTCTGTTTGCATCAAGCAGTGTAATCAGCATGGTGTTGTTATATGGAGAGTCATGCTTTACAGGACCGAATTTTACACAGTCAAGACCAATGGTCAGTGTGTAGTTTCTGATTTTTAATTCGTATTTTTTCTCTGGATTCTTTTTAATATCCTGAAGTACAGAACCAGGACATTTCTCTGGAATATTACCTAATATACCGGCAAGTACTGCTGAATCAGTTCCGTGGCCGACACCGGTTGCAGACAGAGAACCAAGCAGTGTTACCTCGATAATGGCCGCTTTTGACAGAACTTCATCTGGCAGCTGTGAAATCTTATTGTTAAAGTCATTTCCGGCTTTCATTGGTCCGATTGTATGTGAACTTGATGGACCAGGACCTACCTTGAAAAAATCAAAAATAGCAGTTTCTACTGGTGGTCTGTTGCGAAGTATTTCTTTTAATTCTGACATAATTTTTATTCTTATATATCAACAAATAGGCCCAGATAAATACTACCCAGGCCTACATAATTTATTTATTAGATAAAGCTTAATAATAATGAAGCAATAGTTACGATACCCATTACAGTAATGAAGACATTAGAGAACTTACCCTGATACTTCTTCATAGCTGGAACCTTAGCAATTGCATACATTGGCATTAAGAACAGGATGATTGCAATGATAGGACCGCCAAGTGACTCAATCAGGCTTAGGATACTTGGGTTAACAGTTGCAACAAACCATAGAGTTGCCAGGAAGAAAATGGTGATAGCACGGTTTCTGCGCTTGCTTACCATCTTAGCACCTGGGGTTAGCTTAACGATGATGCCGTTTAAACCTTCTCTTGCGCCCATGTAGTGACCGAAGAATGAGGTTGAGATAGCCAGGAAGGCTACGAATGGGCCAAAGTAAGCAATTACAGGAGCATCAAACTTGTTAGCCAGATATGACAGAATGCTGATGTTCTGTGCTCTTGCCATGCTCAGATCCTGAGGAGATAGTGACAGAACACATGAGAATACGAACAGCATAACGAACAGAACAAGAATACCGCTGGTGTACTTTAATGTACGGCTTGCATACTTTTCAGCCTTATCGCCATAACGCTCTTTCTGTGATACAGCAAATGTTGAGATTGCAGGTGAGTGGTTGAATGCAAATACTAGAACTGGAATGGTAATCCATAGGGTAGATGCAAAGCTGCCGAAATCAGGAACAAAGCTGAACTGAGATAAATCCCACTTTGGAATCAGATATAAAGACATTGCGAACAGAATGCAGCATAGTGGGTAAACAAGCTTCTCGTTGAACAGAAGAACCAGCTTCTCACCGCAGATGATAATAGCAATGTATGAGAATACACAGATACCTGCAAGAATTACTCTTGGAGGAGCACTCATGTGTAACTGATTTACGATAAAGCTGTCTACAGTATTGGTAATACTTACACCATAAATCAGAAGAATTGGGTAGATAGCGAAGAAATATAAAGCAGTAATAATCAGACCTGCAGACTTACCGAAGAATTCCTCAGTAACATTGGTAATATCGCCATCCTTTAGTGATGATGCCAAAACAAGTCTGGCAAGACCTCTGTGAGCGAAGTATGTCATTGGGCCAACAATTAGAGTAATAACAACTAAAGGCCATAATCCAGACATACCAGCTGTAATAGGCAGGAACAGAATTCCAGCGCCAACAGCAGTTCCGAATAAGTTCAGCATCCACATGATGTCGAACTTGTGCCATTTTTCTCTAGTGCTGCTGGTTGCAACCTGAGAAGTTGAAGCAGAAGTATTAGTTATTTCCATTTTTTTTAAATTCCTTATGTTTTACGGAAAAACCGAGGTTCTGGTTTTTCCTATATGAAAATACTCTGTCCGAACATTCATCGGAACAAAGTATGCCCATTTTAAGTGCATTAACATTTTCAGTCACCACTTTTTCAAATAAAACATGAGTCAATTAAAACTAAACACAAATTGTTTGTGTTTTACATCAAGAATCTCAAAATAACGCTTTACAAAAGCTAGATTTTATGCGGGTTTAGAAGATCTTTGCCCGTTTCTGCAAAAAAGCGAAAGTACTATTTTATAACTCAGAAGGGAATTAAAAAACCCTCTTAA
>JAZRAY010000348.1:0-2711 GCA_045634805.1 Succinivibrio sp.
CCGCTGGTCCTTCAGAGGTTCTGGTTATTGCATCAGACAGCGCAAATCCAGAATACATTGCAGCAGATCTGCTCTCTCAGGCAGAGCATGGTCCTGACTCACAGGTAATCCTAATTGCCCTAAGCCAGGAGTTTGCACACAAGGTTATGCAGAAGGTAGATGAACAGCTTGAAGCACTTCCTCGTAAGGAAATCGCACTAAAGGCTCTATCTAAGAGTACAGCCTTAGTTGTAGACACCTTGGATGAGGCAGCAGAGCTATCAAACAGATATGCTCCAGAGCATCTGATTCTGCAGATTGATGATCCTGATTCACTTATCGGCAAACTGAGAAATGCAGGCTCAATCTTCGTTGGAGCCTACACTCCAGAGTCATTAGGCGATTATGCATCAGGAACCAACCATACTCTTCCAACCTATGGTTATGCAAAGACCTTCAGTGCTTTAGGTACAGATGACTACAGACGTCGCTATACCATTCAGAGAGCAACAAAAGAAGGATTAAAAGAGATTTCAAAGACTGTCACCACCATGGCTTCAGCAGAGGGACTTGATGCCCACAGAAATGCCGTAGTTGTGAGAGTAAAAGATATTTAAAACTGAGGATAATTTTATGAACTTTGAAAAACTAATTACCAAACACGTACAGAAGCTTGTTCCTTATTTATCAGCTCGTCGTATTGGTGGTCATGGTCATAACTTCCTCAATGCCAATGAGTCTCCTAAATCAGAGGGCTATTTTTTAAATTCATCAACTCTCAACAGATATCCTGACTGTCAGCCAGAGGATCTGATTGAAAGATATGCTGACTATGCTGGCGTACACAAGTCAATGGTACTTGCAGCCCGTGGTTCAGACGAGGTTATCGGACTTATCATAAGAACCTTCTGCGAGGCTGGCTCTGAGGGAATTCTGATTGCTCCTCCAACCTACGGAATGTATGAGGTTGCAGCCAACACCAACAATGTACTTGTTGCAACAGCTAAAAGAGAGGCTGATTTCTCATTAAAGGCTCAGTCACTGATTGATGCAGTCAACAGCAGCTCATTTAAGATCAAGGCTGTATTTATTGACTCTCCAGCAAATCCACTGGGCAATATCTTTGAGAAGTCTGAGCTTGAGAAACTTCTAAAAGCTCTACCTGATACTCTGATTGTTATGGATGAGGCATACGTAGAGTTTGCATCAGAGGCTGATGATTACACCTCAATGGTAAAGGATCACGAGAATCTGATTATCACCAGAACTCTTTCAAAGGCATTTGCCCTGGCTGGTATCCGCTGCGGTTTTGCTGTTGCCAACGAAAACATTATCAAGGCTATGCTGAAGGTAATTGATCCATATCCAATTGCCGATCCTGTAGCTCAGATTGCAGTTCAGGCACTGTCAGATCACGGTATCGAAATGACCCGTGAGCGAGTTGTAAAGTGCAACGAAAGACGTGCAAAGCTAAAGGAAGCTTTAGAGTCTCTGCCATTTGTTGTTAAGACCTTTGATTCTGTAGGCAACTTCATTTTAGTTGAGTTTAAAGACGGTCCTAAGGTTTTTGATGCCATGGTTCAGAAAGGAGTAATTCTACGTTCCTTTGAAACCAAGCCTGGTCTTAAGAACTGCGTAAGAATCACTATCGGATCTGATGCTGAATTAGAGGAGCTGATGCGCTACCTCAAGAGCATGGAGATTTAGTGTGAAAAAATATCTTTTCATCGACAGAGACGGTACTTTAGTAACCGAGCCTGAGGATTATCAGGTTGACGCCCTATCAAAGGTAAAGTTTGAAAAGAATGTTATTCCTGCACTTCTAAAGCTTCAGGCTGCAGGCTACACTTTTGTTATGGTTTCAAATCAGGATGGACTTGGAACAGAGTCCTTCCCTCTTGATACCTTCACACCAGCACACGAACTGATTCTAAATACCCTGGAGAGTCAGGGTATCGATTTTGAGCAGGTGCTTATCTGCCCTCACAAGCCAGAGGACCACTGCAGCTGCAGAAAGCCTGAGCTTGGTCTTGTAATGTCATATCTTAAGGACACCTCATGGGATAGAACTAAATCCTATTTCATCGGTGACAGAGATACCGACGTCAAGATGGGACAGAACATGGGCATCACTCCTATCAAGTACAATCCTGAGAATATGGGATGGGACAGAATCGCAGATGAACTCTGCTCTCTGCCACGTGTTGCCACTGTTGAGAGAAACACCCGTGAGACCAAGATTAAAATCACTGTTGATTTAGATCATAGCGGTCGCTCTCACTTTGATACCGGCATCGGCTTTTTTGATCACATGCTTGATCAGATTGCCACCCACGGCGGTATCAGCATCGATGCCAAGGTTGAAGGCGACCTTGAGGTGGATGATCATCATACCATCGAGGATACCGGTATTGCTCTGGGCGAGGCTCTTTTAAAGGCCTTAGGCGATAAGAGAGGTATCGGCAGATTCGGCTTCGTGCTGCCTATGGATGAGGTATACGCCAAGGTATTTGCAGACTGTCTTGATGATGACAATGTAACTGTCGCACTTGATATTTCAGGTCGTCCTCACGTTAAGTTTGATTTCTGCGCTGATTTCACCCGTGACAAGGTTGGGCAGATGTCAGCCCAGATGGTTCCTCATTTCTTCCATGCACTGGCTGTGGCTATGGGCTTAAGCCTTCATATGTATGTAAGTGAAGGAAATGCTCACCACCAGATTGAAGCATTAT
>JAZRAY010000349.1:0-2670 GCA_045634805.1 Succinivibrio sp.
TCTCGCTGAGTTCTTTTATGTCTGTCCGAGAAGTGTCTGTATCTGTCATCATCCGATGTAGAAGATAATTCTTCAGGACTAATCCTCTCCTTACCATATAGCGGATAATTTCCTCTCATCCTTTCCTGATGTCTCTTCTTAACTGGTGTTGCACTATTTTGGAAGAAAAAAGATATTAAAAATCAAATATATAAAAAATATAGATATAACTGATATTAATAAGTTATTTTAGAGTATAATCACACAAATTTTTTTTAGGAGGATTTTATGTTACGCATTATGGAAGAGGCTCTAACATACGATGACGTTCTGTTAGTCCCAGCACACTCAACTGTTTTACCTAATACTGCTGATCTTCGTACCAGACTGACCTCCAATATTCAGCTGAATATTCCAATGATCTCTGCAGCAATGGATACTGTTACAGAATCCAATCTGGCAATCGCTTTAGCTCAGGAAGGCGGCATTGGCTTTATTCACAAAAACATGTCAATTGAGCGCCAGGCTCAGGAAGTGGCCAGAGTTAAACGTTATGAAAACGGTATGGTAACCAAGCCAGTTACCGTTCACCCAGAGGCAACCATCCGCGAGGTTCTGCAGCTAGCTGCAAAATGCGGTTTCAACGGTTTCCCTGTAGTAGATGAGAAAGAGAATCTTCTGGGTATTATCACTGGTCGTGACACCAGATTCCTAACCAAGCTTGATGTTAAGGTTCACGAGGTTATGACTCCAAAGGACAGACTGGTTACTGTTCGTGAAAACGAGTCACGTGAAAACGTTCAGGCTTTAATGCAGAAACATAGAATTGAAAAGGTTTTAGTAGTTGATTCAACCTTCAAGTTAAAAGGTTTAATCACTGTTAAGGATTTCCAGAAGTCCTCAAACAAGCCAAATGCATGTAAGGATGCAATGGGCAGATTACGTGTAGGCGGTGCTATCGGTGCCGGTGCAGGTAATGAGGAAAGAGCTCAGGCTCTTGTTGAGGCAGGTGTAGACGTTCTTTTAGTTGACTCTTCACACGGTCACTCACAGGGCGTTCTAGACAGATTAAAGTGGCTTCGCAGCCAGTACCCAGAACTGCCAATCATCGGTGGTAACGTTGCAACAGCAGCAGGCGCTTTAGCTTTAGCTGAGGCTGGCGTTAACGCTGTTAAGGTTGGTATCGGTCCTGGTTCTATCTGTACCACCCGTATTGTTACCGGCTGTGGTGTTCCTCAGATGACTGCAGTATCAAACGCTGTTGATGCTCTTAAGGGGTCAGATGTAACAGTTATCGCTGACGGCGGTATCCGTTACTCAGGTGATATTGCCAAGGCTCTGGCTGCAGGTGCTAACTGCGTTATGGTTGGTTCTATGTTCGCTGGTACCGAGGAAGCTCCTGGTGAGATTGAAATCTATCAGGGCCGTTCATTCAAGTCATACCGCGGCATGGGTTCTCTGGCAGCTATGTCTAAGGGCTCAGCTGACCGTTACTTCCAGTCTGACAATGCTGCAGACAAGCTGGTACCTGAAGGTATCGAAGGTCGTGTTGCCTATAAGGGTATGCTCAAGGGCATTATCCACCAGCAGATGGGCGGTCTGCGTTCAGCTATGGGCTTAACCGGCTGTGCTACCATCGACGAGCTGCGTACCAAGGCTCAGTTCGTTCGAATCACCTCAGCAGGTTTCAGCGAGTCACACGTTCACGACGTTTCAATCACCAAGGAAGCTCCTAATTATCAGAGCCACGTATAAGAAACGTTAAAAAACAGAGCACCTGATGTTATAATACAAAGGTGCTTTTTTATTTCTCATCCCTTAATATCTAATTGTTCAGTTTAGGGGATGATCTCAACAAGAGTAGTAAATATGTCTTCACAGAACATACATTCTGAAAAAATCCTCATCTTAGATTTCGGTTCACAGGTAACCCAGCTGATTGCCCGTCGTATTCGTGAAATCGGCGTATACTGCGAAATCTATCCTTTTGATGCTGATTTAAGCTTAATTAAAGAATTCAATGCTCAGGGTATTATCCTTTCAGGAAGTCCTGAGTCTACCACTGAGGAAAACTCTCCTCGTGCTCCTTCATGGGTATTTGAGGCTGGCGTTCCTGTTTTAGGTATCTGCTATGGTCTGCAGACCATGACTGTTCAGTTAGGCGGTACCGTTCAGGGCTCAAGCAAGAGAGAGTATGGTCACGCTACTGTTGAAGTTAAGGCAGCATGTCCTCTGTTTGACGGTCTGACCGATCACGTAGGTGAGAGAAAGCTTGATGTCTGGATGTCACACGGTGACAAGGTAACCTCAATTCCTGAGGGCTTCGTAACCGTAGGCAGCACCGATACCTGTCCATATGCTGCCGTCTACAACGAGCAGAAGCAGTTCTACGGCGTACAGTTCCACCCAGAGGTAACTCACTCTGTTCAGGGCGCTGAGATGTTAAAGCGTTTTGCTTTAAATGTATGTGGTCTGCACGGTCTGTGGTCTCCAAGCGCAATTATCGATGATGCTGTTGCCAGAATCCGTGAGCAGGTTGGTGACAAGAAGGTTCTATTAGGTCTGTCAGGCGGTGTTGATTCATCAGTTACCGCTCTGCTACTTCAGAAGGCTATCGGCAAGCAGCTGACCTGTGTATTCGTTGACAACGGTCTTCTAAGTCGGAGGCCAAGGGGGCTTAGGAAGACAACA
>JAZRAY010000350.1:0-16336 GCA_045634805.1 Succinivibrio sp.
TATTGCAACTGATAGCGATGTTCCTCTTCCTGAGGACGACTATTATCAGCGACAGTAACTGTCAATAAGGAATAACAAACATGGAAAGCGTAACTGCTTTAATTGATAAGCAGGCATTGTTACACAATATTAAAGTAATCAAGAATAAAGCTAAAGATTCAAAAATAATTGCTGTTATAAAAGCGAATGCATATGGACACGGTGCCATAGCTGTAGCTAATGCCTTGAAAGATAGGGTTGATGGTTTTGCTGTTGCTCGAATTGGTGAAGCAATGGATTTACGTCGCGACGGCATTAAAAATCCTATTTTTCTGCTGGAAGGTTTCTATAACGATGATGATCTTCCATTTATTTCCAAATATGACCTATACACTGCAGTAAATACAATGGAGCAGGTTGAGGCAATTGAGAGAGTTCCTTTTTCAAAGCCTATTCACGTATGGGTGCAGGTTGATATTGGAATGCATCGTTTAGGCTCTAATGACAAGGATACAATTGCTAAGATAAAATCTCGCCTGGAAAAGTGCGACAAGGTCATTAAACCTTTAGGTCTTCTGTCTCATTTATCTGTTGCAGATACACCTAGCGAAGTTGAATACAACAAGACTCAGATAAGTAATTTCTTTGATTTTGCCAAGGATATGCAGGGAGATCTCTGCCTTACAAATTCAGCTGGAATATTTGACTGGAACGAGTCTCATACACAGTGGATTCGACCTGGCATTGTAATGTATGGTATTTCTCCTTTTGAAGATAGAACCGGTGAGGATCTTGGTCTTAAGCCTGTTATGACCTTAAAGAGCAATCTAATTGCAATAAATAAGGTTAAGAAAGGTGACAAGATTGGTTATGGTGCCTATTACGTCGCTCCAAAAGATACAACAATAGGTATTGTTTCCTGTGGTTATGGTGATGGTTATCCTAGAACAGCTCCTAACGGAACACCTGTTCTGATCAATGGACGCTATGTACAGACTGCAGGTCATGTATGCATGGATATGCTGTTTGTTGATTTAGGTGAAAACTGCACCGATAAGGTTGGTGATGAAGTAATCTTATGGGGAAAGGGACTACCGGTCGAGAAAATCTCTTCACTATGCAACACCATTCCATATGAACTGATATGTCATGTGATGCCAAGAGTAGAATATATTTTTGGATAAGAGAATATTAGCCATGCCTTTAAGGCATGGCAATAAGAACATACTAGTTCTTTTTAACAAATCTCATAGAAAGATCTAATGCTCTTACGTTCTTTGTCAGAGCTCCAACAGAAATGTAATCAACACCTGTTGATGCAAATCTGCCGATTGTATCAATATTGACGTTTCCTGAAATCTCCAGAAGTGCCTGATGATTGGTCTGCTTTACAGCCTGAATCATTGAATCATATTCAAAATTATCCAGCATGATAATGTCAGCCTTTGCATCAAGAGCCTGCTGTAGTTCGTCAAGATTCTCAACTTCTACTTCAACCTTTAGTTCAGGGTGAGCCTTACGTGCTCTTTCGATTGCTTTTGCAATACCGCCTGAAGCCATAATATGGTTCTCTTTAATAAGATACATATCAAAAAGGCCGATTCTGTGGTTTTTACCGCCACCGCAGGTTACAGCGTATTTCAGTGCTGTTCTTAGGCAAGGCAGTGTTTTTCTTGTATCCAGAAGACTGCAGTTTGTGCCTTCCATCTGTTTTACGAACTTTGATACCTGTGTTGCTACACCAGAAAGAGTCTGCACAAAATTTAACGCAGTACGTTCTGCAGTAAGCATTGCTCTTGAGTTACCCTTTAAATGGAAAAGCTGTTCACCAGGCTCAATTGGATCGCCGTCTTTAACAAACCACTGAATTTCAACTTTGTTGCCAAGCTGTCTGTAAACTTCTTCAACCCATTCTTTTCCACAGAAGATTCCAGCTTCACGTGTAATAACGGTAGCTTCATCCGTTTCATTTTCATCAATCAGCTGGGAGGTTACATCTAAAGAAGGATCAAGAACTCCTCCAAGGTCCTCTGTAAGAGCCATTTTTACTGTGGCTACGATATCATCTTGAAGCATATTAAATTCCTAGTTGTAAATTTTTTTTTCTATCATAGCACATTCTTTGTTTAGGGTTATTTCTGCGTTTTTTGTGAACCATAAAAATACTTTAAAAAAAACATCCAAAATGTGACAAAGACTGCACATGGACTTTGTTTTTGATATAATCGGAGTTTAATAAATTTTTATATGTGAGATCAAATCGTGTTAGAAACAATCTCTATTGAAGATCAGGTTGAAGCTCTAAAACAGAGAGCGGATGCATTAAGGGGGTACCTTTGACCTTCAGACAAAGAGAGAACGTCTTGAAGAAGTTAATGGATTGCTAGAAGATCCCAAGTTATGGGATGACCCTCAAAAGGCTCAGGAACTTGGAAAAGAAAGACAGTCATTAGAAACTGTCGTTAAAAATTTTGACAATCTGTATCAGGGATTCGATGATCTTTTGACCTTGGATGAAATGGCAAAAGAAGAGAATTCCCCTGAACTGGCTGAAGAAGCAAATGCCGAAGCCCAAAGACTAGAGTCTGCTTTGGAAAGACTGGAAATAGAAAGAATGTTTTCAGGTCCAAATGACAATGACCCTTGTTATATGGATATTCAGTCAGGCTCTGGTGGTACTGAAGCTCAGGACTGGGCTGAAATGGTCATGCGTATGTACGTTAAATTCGGTGAAAAGCATGGCTTTACAGTTACCGTTACAGAGTTGTCCGAAGGTGAAGTTGCCGGAATTAAATCTGCAACCTTACGTTTTGAAGGAGATCATGCCTATGGTTGGTTCAGAACCGAAACAGGTGTGCACAGATTAGTAAGAAAGTCTCCTTTTGATTCAAATAATCGCAGACATACTTCATTCTGTTCTGCTTATGTTTATCCTGAGGTTGATGACAATATTGAAATTGAAATCAATCCTGCTGATTTAAGAACAGATGTATATAGAGCATCAGGTGCTGGTGGACAGCACATTAACAAGACCGAATCTGCAGTTCGTATAACACACATTCCAACCGGAATTGTTGTTTCCTGTCAGAATGAACGTTCTCAGTTCCAGAACCGAGATCAGGCGATGAAACAGTTAAGAGCAAGGTTATATACTCTTGAGCTTGAAAAGAGAATGAGTGTTCAGAAGGAAATTGAGGACAGCAAATCAGATATTGGCTGGGGTTCTCAGATTCGCTCCTATGTTCTTGATGATGCTCGTATCAAGGATTTACGTACAGGAGTAGAGTGTCGCGATACAACAAAAGTGTTGAATGGCGATTTGGATCAGTTTATTGAAGCAAGTTTAAAGTCAGGTCTTTAGACTTAAAATTTTAGGAAAGTGAAAATGGCACAAGAAAACATTGGCTCTGCAGAGTCTTTAAACAACGTTATGCAGGATCGTAGAGATAAGCTGAATGCTCTTCGTGAAAAAGGTCAGGCATACCCAAATGATTTCCGTAGAGACGCATTCTCATCAGACATCATTAAAGCATGTGCAGATAAAGACAATGAAGTTTTAGAGAAAGAACAGAATACATATACCATTGCTGGTAGAGTTATGACTCGCCGTATTATGGGTAAAGCTGGTTTCGCAACTATCCAGGATATGGGCGGCAGAATTCAGATTTATGTTGCAAGAGACAACCTTCCTGAAGGCGTATACCAGGATGTATTCAAGAAACTAGATTTAGGCGATATCATCGGTGTTACCGGTTTTGCCTTCAAGACAAAGACTGGTGAGCTGTCTCTTCATGTAAGCGCTCTTCGTCTACTTGTTAAGGCTCTTCGTCCTCTTCCAGAGAAATTCCACGGACTAACAGATCAGGAAGCTCGCTGCCGTCAGCGTTATGTTGATCTGATCGCTAACCCAGAGTCACGTCGTACCTTTGAGATTCGTACAAAGGTTGTTTCATTTATTCGTAAGTACATGAACGAGCACATGTTCATGGAAGTTGAAACCCCAATGATGCACGTAATTCCTGGTGGCGCAAATGCAAAACCATTCATTACTCATCACAATGCTCTGGATATGGACATGTATCTGCGTATTGCTCCAGAACTATATCTAAAGAGATTAGTTGTTGGCGGTTTTGAGAGAGTATACGAGATTAACCGTAACTTCAGAAACGAAGGTATCGATGTTCGTCATAACCCAGAATTCACTATGATGGAATTCTATATGGCATATCATGATTACAGAGATCTGATTGATTTTACAGAAGATCTGTATAAGAAGATGTCATTAGAAGTTCTAGGTACTACCAAGATTCATTATGGCAAGGAAGGTGAACCAGGTCTTGATATTGATTTCTCAAAGCCTTTTGATCGCCTAACCATGAAAGAGTCAATTGTTAAGTACGGCAACGGTATTACCATGGCTGATCTTGAGGATGAAGACAAGGCTCGTGAGCTTTGCAAGAAACATCACATCGAGATCATGAAGGGCTGGACTTTAGGTCACTACATTACTGCTCTATTCGATGAGCTTGTAGAGGCAAACCTTCAGCAGCCAACATTTATTACCAGCTATCCAGCTGTTGTATCTCCTCTGGCACGCAGAACAGACGGTGATGAAGAGTTTACAGATCGTTTCGAGTTCTTTATCGGTGGTCGTGAAATCGGTAACGGATTCTCAGAGTTAAACGATCCTGATGATCAGGCTGGTCGTTTCCGTCAGCAGGCTGAAGCAAAGAACGCTGGCGATGACGAAGCAATGTATTATGATGACGATTACATTACTGCAATGCAGTATGGCCTAGCTCCAACTGCAGGTGAGGGTATTGGTATTGATAGAACAGTAATGCTGTTCACAAACTGCCACACCATTCGTGATGTAATCCTATTCCCAACACTAAGACGTAATTAGGATTTTTCTTCAGAAGGTGAAGACCATGCAAAAGTATCAAGGCTCAATGGTAGCTTTAATTACTCCATTCAAGAATGGAAAGGTTGATTTTCAGGCATTAGAACGTTTAGTAGAGTTTCATGTTAAAAATGGAACAACTTGCATCGTAGTAACTGGAACAACTGGCGAATGCCCAACATTATCATTTGAAGAGCATGTTGAAGCAATAAAAGCTGTAGTTAACTACGCTAAAGGACGTATTCAGGTAATGGCTGGTGCAGGTTCAAACAATCCTGTAGAGGCAATTGCCTTATCTAATGCTGCTAAGGATGCCGGAGCTGATTGTCTTTTGCATAATGCTGGATATTACAACCGTCCTAATCAGGAAGGTCTGTATGCCCACTTTAAGATGGTTCATGACAATACTGATTTACCTATTTTCCTATACAACGTACCAGGCCGTACAGTTGTAAATATCTCTTCAGAGCTTGTTGCCAAGTTAGCTAAGCTTGAGCGTATCATCGGTATCAAGGATGCAACTGGTAATCTTGAGAGACCATGGATCGAGAGAAATCTTATTGATAAACCATTTATCTGGCTTTCAGGCGAAGATTCAACTGCTGTTAACTTTAATGTTGCAGGCGGTGTTGGTGTTATTTCTGTTACCGCAAACGTTGCTCCTGCATTAGTTGCTAAAGTTCAGAATCTGACACTTGAGAAGAAGTGGGAAGAGGCTGCTGATGAGCATCTGAAGCTTATGACCTTACATAAGCTGATGTTCAAAGAGCCAAGTCCAGCTCCTGCTAAGTATGGTGCTTCACTGTTAGGTCTATGTTCTGAAGAATCTCGTCTGCCAATTCTTCCAATTAGTCAGAGTCTAAGAGATGAAATCAAGACTCAGATGCAGAAGTTAGAGCTTATTTAATGACAGATAACAATGAAATTCAGGAGACTCTGAATCCAGAGTCTTCTGAAAAGAAAAAAGATTTTAGAATCAAGTCTTTTGTTGTTCGCGCTGGTAGAATGACAGAAGGCCAGATTCGTGCAATTGAAGAGCTCGGCCCAAAGTATATGGTTGATGTTGAGGACTTACAGCCTCTTGATATCGATGCTATTTTTGGTCGCAGTGCACCTTTGGTTGTAGAAATTGGTTTTGGTATGGGCGTCTCTTTTGTTCAGATGGCAAAGGAAGCACCTCAGTACAATTTTCTAGGAATAGAAGTTCATCCTCCTGGGGTTGGTTCAGCACTTAAACTGATTGAACAGGAAAAACTGACCAATGTTAAGGTGATTAAGTTTGATGCCTTTGAGGTTCTTAAGAAGTGTCTGAAGCCTCAGAGTGTTGATATCTTACAGATCTTTTTCCCTGATCCTTGGCCAAAGAAGCGTCATGTGAAGCGCAGACTTATCAATGACGATTTCGTAAAACTGGTTGCTCCTCTGTTTAAGTCAGGCGGTCAGTTCAGAATGGCTACTGACTGGGAAGATTACGCAGTACAGATGCTTGATGTTCTAACCAGAGCAGAAGGCTTCACCAATACTTCAGCGGATGGTACATATATTCCTCGTCCTTCATGGCGTCCTTTAACCAAGTTTGAACAACGCGGTCAGAGATTAGGTCATGGAGTGTGGGATTTGGTATTTGTTCGTGACTGATTCAAGACAAGATCAATTAACTGCATTCGTAAAAAGCATTATTTTAGAAGATGAAATAATGCTTTTGCCTTTAAATGGCGATGCAAGTTTCAGAAGATATTTCAGAGTATCCGGTAAGAATCTGATTGCTGTTGATGCTCCTCCTCAGACTCAAAAAAATAAAGAATTCATTTCAATAGATAAGGCTTTGGCTTCAGAAGAAGTTAAGGTGCCAAATATTCTTGCATATGACCTGGAAAATGGTTTTATGCTCCTGGAAGATCTGGGCAATACTACTTTTGCTCAGGTGGCTGTTGGTGCCGATTCCGAGTCATATTACCTCAAGGCGGTAGATCTTTTAGGTCCTGTTGCAAAGGTTATTTCAAAAGTTGAACTTCCTTTATTTGATGATGAATTTATAAAGTTCGAGCTCTCTTTATTTGAGACCTGGATGCTTGAAAAACGACTTGGAGTAAAGCTTTCAGATGGGGAAAAACAGGATATTAACGATGCCTACGAGTATATCTGTAATAGCCTGAAACTGCTTCCATATGTCGCTATGCATAGAGATTTCCATAGTCGAAATCTTATGGTCTTTGGTGATGAGCTTGCGGTAATAGATTTTCAGGATATGGTCAAAGGTCCTATAACCTATGATCTGGCCTCTCTTGTTTATGACTGCTATGTTGTTCTTGATAAGGATCTCGTTAATAAATGTATAGACCGAGCATTCGCCAAGTACAACGAGCTAAAGCTTATAGACGGCATGGAAAAGAGTGAGTTTGTTCGTCTTCTGAATATCACTTCTCTGCAAAGACATATCAAGGTTTTAGGTATTTTCTGCAGACTATCTATACGAGACGGAAAAAACGGATATCTAAAAGATTTACCTCGTGTCATAAATTACGTTTTAGATGAGTGCAAAAACGACGCTCATTTTAGTAAACTATCTAATATTATTAAAAAATATGTGGTGGGTAATTTTTGATGAGAGCTATGATTCTGGCTGCTGGTCGAGGTGAAAGACTAAGACCAATTACTGATACTATTCCTAAGCCAATGGTTAAGGTTGGTGACAGAGAGCTTTTACTTTGGCATATTCTCAAGCTAAAGAAGGCCGGAATAAAGGATATTATCGTAAATTCAGCCTATCTCTCTGAAAAAATTGTAGATTTCCTAGGAGATGGCTCTGAGTTTGGGGTAAATATTACTCACTCTGTTGAAGGTCCAACCGGTCTGGAAACTGCAGGCGGTATTATAAAAGCTCTTCCTTTCTTTAAAGGAGAGAATTTCGTTGTAGTAAACGGCGATACTTTTATAGATGCTGATTATTCTCAGTTTATTCATCAGCTGAATCAGGGTGAGAGTGCAAGAATCTATCTTGTTGAAAATCCAAAGCATAATCTTCATGGTGATTTTTCTTTAGATCCTGTTTCTAAAAACTGTTCCAGAGGTCCTCAATATACTTTTTCTGGCGTTGCTGTTTATTCATCTTCTGTTTTTGAGGGGTATCCTGTTGAAAAGAGACCTCTGCTTCCAATATTTGAAAGCCTTGCAGAGAAACAGAAATTAAAGGGTGAGATTCTAAAAGGCAACTGGTTTGATGTTGGAACTATAGAACGCCTTGAAAATGTAAATTCATATATTCATTCTCATAACATTCTCTAATCATAATCAATTAAAACATGTCACTGAGCGAAAAAGGTAAGGAAGCTGGAATTAAATTTAGCTATAAGGGCAGTATTATCGGTATTGTTCTGGGTATAGTTTTAGCTGTCATCTGTTCGCATATTCTTCCTGCGCTAATTACTCCTCTTGTAGCATTTTTTCTTTATGACCGACCAAAATATAAGGAAGCTGTTGAGAAAGTCTTAGCTCAAAGGAATTTAGAAAGAGAACAGGAAGAGAAGGCAAGAGAAGAAGCTCGCCTAAAGGAAGAAAAAAAGGCCGAGAAAAAAATTAAGGCAGTTCAGAAAAAGAACAGAGAAAACAAGGCCTCTCTTTACGAGAATATCTACACTGTAGCAGGTTATATCCTTGCTAATCAGGAAGATCTCAGTGAATATATTCAGAATGCTGAAGATGTAATCTCTTATTTCAAGGCTTCAAAGGAAGAGAGACGTCTGGCTGTAGAAGCATTTAACTATGCTTTAGATCCTGAGTTTGATGTTGAGGAGTTTGTTTCAAACTATCTTCTGTACATAGGTAAGAATCGAGATTATATAAACTACGTCCTGACCTATGCCTTAATCATTGCGACTGTCGATGATAATATTCATTACGATGCCAAAGACCGACTGGTAGCCATTGGTAAGGCAATGGGCTCTTCAATGGCAGCTCTGAAGAGATTATTCAAATCCAACGGTGCTGAAGCTCGTTTTGCTAGAGAATTTGAAAAACAGTCTGAAGAGAATCTTTCAGAAAGTACCTCTGTATCCTCATTTCAGTCTGAAGGAGCTTCTTCAGAAAAGAAGAAGTCCAAAAAGAGTTCAAGTTCCTCATACAACCATACAGGTGCAGAGAAAACATCAGAGGCTCTGGATATTCTTCAGCTTAATGATACTGCTACCTTTGATGATATTAAAAGGGCGCATAAAAAGCTTATGCTTAAATATCATCCAGATCGTCTTGCCTCTCAGGGACTTTCTGAGGACATGATTGCGATTTATACTGATAAGGCAAAGGCAATTCAGGCAGCGTTTGATTATCTTAAGAAGTTATATAATGAAGTTGTCTGATGTTACGGTTTTAAGATTCAAGTAATAGTAAATATATTATGAATACAAGTTATAAAGGCCGAGTAATAGGTTTCATTTTAGGATTTATCTTTGCCAACTTCCTTGGTGGTATTCTTTTTATGATTCTGGGCTATCTGTTTTTTGATAAGCCTGCAAATCTAAAAAAACAGCAGAATGATGAAGCTGTAAGAGCATTTACCTCAAGCGCCAATTATAACGAATCGCTTGTAAAAGTGACCTTTGCTCTAATGGGCTATGTTGCCCGTGGAGCTGGTAGAGTTAATGAAAGCCATATTGAAAAGACATCACAGATTATGAATGTGATGGGGCTGAACTCTCAGATGAGAAAGACAGCGATTGAAGCTTTTAACTCCGGAAAAAGCGAGGGATTCAATCTTAATGACACTATCACTGAGATCAAATCTCTTATAGGAAATAATTTCAGTTTCGTAAACTTTATTCTTGAAATCCAGGTTCAGCTGGCTTTATCAGACGGTGTTCTTGAGGACGAAGAGTATCGTCGTCTTATGGATATTGCCGTTAAGTTAGGAGCTTCTCGTGACTCAATGGAGCAGTACATTCGCTCAAGATATAATGAGATGCACTTTGAACAGCAGTTCAGGGATTTCTACAAGTCACGCTATGAAAGAGGAAATACAGGCTCAGGCTATGACTACTCCCGCTCTGATAGCTCATATGGTAACAGCGGCAGTTCATATTCAGGATCTGGATTTGGTTCATCCCAGCTTGATTCTGCCTATAAAATTCTTGGAGTAGAAAGCTCAGCAACAGATGATGAGATTAAAAAGGCTCATAAGAGATTAATGCTTAAGTATCATCCTGACAGACTTGCATCTCAAGGTCTGACCCCTGAGATGATTAAGCTTTATACAGAAAAAGCAAAGGATATTCAGGCAGCTTTTGATCTTATTAAAAAGGAACGCGGATTTTAGTTCCTAATGCGTTGGCTTATAGACAGTTTTGCCTATATCTACATAATATTGAAGAATTTTTTTACCATATTCTTCATCAATGCCGCCGCATGCTTTTATATTTCTCTTTTTCATTTCTTCAAACCAGTTTGGTTTGAATCCTTCGTCAAAACCGGTAATTCTTTCTACTTCTGACGAAGGAACACTGAATATTATCTTGTTGACTCCTGACCACATTATGGCTCCAAGGCACATAATGCATGGCTCTGCGTTTACAAAAAGAGTCAGGTTATATGGAGAGAGATTGTAGTTTTTGTATTTATCAAATGCCAATTTCAGAGTATTCATCTCTGCATGATTCAGGGCACATTGTGTTTCAACAACGCTGTTTGATGCTCCTATGACGAAATTGTAATGTTCATCGTATAGCTCTGCATAGAAAGGGCCTTTACCACTATCAATTCCCAGCTTTGTTTTATCATGAATCTTTCTGAGGATGGACTGAGCTTTTGTAATCTCATCAGGAGAAAGATCATAGTTGGATGTATAGTTCATACAGAATCACCCCAAATTCACTATATCTATCTTTATGATATTAAAAAAAATAAAAAGTATTAAGAGATTTAAAGGAAGATGTTTCTTTGTGTGAAGTGAAGCTATTTTTATAAAGCCGGCAGATTATTTAGAAAATCTGGCTTTACTGAGAACTCAAGCGGCTGGTTTGAGACAGGATGGCTGAATTTCAGATAAAAGGCATGTAGACATAATCTATTGGTTTTATTCATTATTTCTTCTGAAGCATAGAATCTGTCTCCCAGTATTGGGTGACCAATCTGGGCCATATGAACCCTGAGCTGATGAGATCTTCCTGTTACAGGAGTGAGTTTTACTGCGCTTATATTATCTGACTGGTATTCATCGCTGATAATACAGTTCGGCAGTCTACTGTACAGTGTTTTGCATTCTTTTCCCTGTTCAAAATCTACGATCTGAAGAGGTCTGTTTTCAATATCACAGCGTAAAGGTAAATTAACTTCACCGTCTTGAGGTATCTCTCCATTCACAAGGGCAACATATCTTTTTGATACAGTTTTTAGATTGAACTGTTTTCCAAGATTGGATATCGCCTGCTTATTGAGACCTACAACCATGATTCCGGAGGTATCCATATCAAGTCTATGCACAGCCATTGCTTCAGAATGCATAGTCTGAATTCTGGCAATAATGCTGTCATGATTTTCAACAAGTCGTCCAGGAACACTCAATAGACCGGATGGTTTGTTAACCACCATGATATGTTCATCATGGAAAAGGATGTCGAGAAATGGTTCTTTTGGGGGATTGTATTTAAAACTGTTCAAGTTTTAGTCCTAGAGGCATGAGTAAGAACTACTCATGCCATGTGACGAATACTATTTCTTCTCGAAGGTAGATGCTGCAATTACCTTCTCTACATTAGATGAAGGAAGCTGTAGACCTAACTTCTTATAATCCTCAGCCATCATCTTGAAAGCTTTTTCGCAGTACTCTGTGTCATAGTAGGTATAGATAATTGCCTGGCAGTGGCGGATTGCTGATACCAGAGCGCCTCTTTCCTGATAATAGCTTGCGATAGCCCATTCTCTCTTTGCAAGCTGAGTCTTGATATAGACAAGACGATGATATGCATCAGCTGCGTATGGTGAGTTAGGATATCTGTCTATAAGGTCCTTGAATGCTTTATAGGCATCAAAATAATTCTGAGGATCTTTCTGTGAACGGTCAAATCCTAAGAAGTCCTGAATCAGAGAGCCGTGCTTCTGCATTTCGTTCAATCCTTTCATATACAGAACGTAATCTGCATATTGTGAATTTGGATTTAAACGGAGGAATCTTTCGATAGCAGCTGTAGTTTCAGCCGATTTGCGAGATTTGTAATTTACATAAATAAGATCTAGCTGGACTTGATCGGTAAGTTCGCCAAAAGGATATCTTGAATCCAGAGCCTCAAGATAGTCTCTAGCTTTTGCATAATCACCTGATGCAGCCATCTGACGAGCTTTTGCATGTAAAGCTTCCTGAGATAAATCTGGCACCGCATCTTTTTCAATTTTGTCTGAAGAGCAGCCTGTTACTGCAATTGCTGTTGCAATTACAAATGGCATGAGAATCTTCTTAAACATCAAATTCAGCCTCATGTTTTATTTTTAATATAGATACAATTTATCATTGTATATGTTATCTTATGCAGGAGTAAATATCTAATCTAAATTTTTGATAGTGAGCTTATGGCTGAAAAAATTAAATATATAGTAACTGACGAGCTTCATGGTAAGAGACTGGATGCCGCATTGGCTTCATTTGATGATACAAACTCAAGAAGCACATTGGGTGAGTTCATCAAGAATGGACTTGTCAGCGTTGATGGAACAATTACAAAAAAGCCTAGCGTAAAGGTAAGTACAGGACAGGAAATTGAGGTAGATCTTCCTGAACCAGAGAATCTTGATGCTGTTCCTCAGGATATTCCTCTGGACATCATTTATCAGGATGATGATCTTATTGTTATAAACAAGCCTGTCGGTCTGGTTGTTCATCCTGGTGCCGGAGTAAAAGACGGTACTGTTATGAATGCTATGCTTTACCATTTCCCTTGCACCGCACAGCTTGCAAGAGCAGGTATTGTTCACCGTCTTGATAAAGACACTTCAGGTCTAATGGTGATTGCTCTTTCAAAATATGCTCAGATTAAACTTGTTCGTGCAATCAGCAAGCATGATGTAGTTCGCGAGTATGAGGCTATCTGTGAAGGTCTGATCACTGCAGGCGGTACTATCGAAAAGGATATCAGTCGTGATCCACATAACCGTACAAAAATGGCTACAGTATGTGACGGTATGGGAAGAGAGGCTGTAACTCATTACAGAGTTATGGAACAGTTCCGTGAACATACTCTTTTAAGACTGCGTCTTGAAACTGGTAGAACTCATCAGATCCGTGTGCATATGGCATCAATCGATCACCCTCTGTTAGGTGACGGAACCTATGGCATTAAACGTCTTCGTCTGATGAAGGGCGCTTCAGAGGAACTTTCAGAGGCATTAAGAAACTATCGCCATCAGGCACTTCATGCAGCGCATATTGAATTTATTCATCCTATAAGCGGAGAGCCAATGTCTTTTGATGCTCCAATCCCAGATGATTTTAATAGACTGATTGAACTTCTCAGAGAGGATGAAAGGGTAAATGGCGAAAAACTGTAATTCTCTTATTGAGGTCGAGAACTTTCTTAATGGAGTTACTGCTGCTTATACAATCAGGGATGGCGGTAACAGTGAAGGTCCATATAAAGGCTTTAATCTAGGTCTTCACGTCGGTGATGATGAACACACTGTTCTGAAAAATCGTCAGGTTCTGGAGAAGGCGGTTCATAAGAGCATTGTATGGATGAATCAGACTCATTCAGACAAGGTTGTTCTTTGTGATTACAGAAATGCTCAGAGTGCCAAGGCTATGCTCAGAGGTACTGAGGCTGTTTCTTTAGGCGTAGAGGCCGATGGCATTGTAACAAATGACAGAAATGTTGCTCTGGCTGTGCTTACCGCAGACTGTCTTCCTTTACTGATGGCAAGTGAAGATAAAAAGGTTATCGCTGCAGTACACTGTGGCTGGAAAGGTCTGAAGGCGGGAATCGTAAAGAATGCTGTAACTCTTATGAGAAGGTGTTCTCTTTCAAATATTCATGCTTATATCGGTCCATGCATTGGTCCAAAGAGTTTTGAGGTAGGACAGGAAGTTTTAGAGCAGTTTTCTGTAAATTTCCCTGATGCAAAAAAAGCCTTTGTTTCTAAAGATAACGGCAAATATCTTTGCTCTCTGCCTTTACTTTGTTCTCAGGCATTGACTCAGTGCGGAGTTAACAACATTGTTTTCAGTGATGAAGACACTTATTCTGATGAGAAGTTTTATTCCTATCGCAGAGCAAATGTGACTGGACGCATGGCTTCGATAATCTCTATCAACTAAAAAATATCCCTTCTCTTTAAAAAATTGCAATAAGCCCCCATATTCATATTTAGACAAGATAAGTAAACTGAAAGAATATGAATATGAGGTATCAATCATGCGTTTAGACAGATTTACAGCTAAATTCCAAGAAGCGCTTGCTGATGCTCAATCTTTAGCTGTAGGACATGATAATCAGTTTATCGAACCAATTCATGTAATGTCAGCTCTTCTAGCCCAGGAAGATGGTGCTATTAGACCACTGGTTACACTTGCAGGTTCCGATCCTACTGCTTTGAAATTACTGGTAGATAAAGCATTAGACAAACTTCCAAAAGTATCTGGAGTTGGTGGAGATATTCAGCTTTCACCTCAGACCGGAAGACTATTGAATCTTTGTGACAAACTTGCTCAGAAGGCTGGTGACTCATACATTTCCTCTGAACTTTTTGTGCTCGCAGCTTTGGAAGGTGACAGCGAATTAAAGGAGATTTTCTCACGCTGCAATCTTACAACTGAGAAACTTAATGCTGCCCTTAAAGAAATCCGTGGCGGTAAGAAGGTTAATGATGAGAATGCAGAAAACACCCGTGGTGCTTTAAAGAAATACTGCATTGATTTAACTGAGCGCGCAGAGAAGGGCAAGCTTGATCCTGTAATCGGAAGAGATGACGAGATTCGTCGTACCATGCAGGTTCTGCAGAGAAGAACCAAGAATAATCCTGTACTAATCGGTGAGCCTGGTGTAGGTAAAACTGCTATTGTTGAAGGATTGGCTCAGCGTATTGTAAAGGGAGAGGTTCCTGAAGGTCTAAAGAACAAGAGAGTTTTATCTCTGGATTTAGGTGCTCTGATTGCCGGTGCAAAATATCGCGGTGAATTTGAGGAACGTCTTAAGGCTGTTTTAAATGATCTAGCCAAGGAAGAAGGAAAGATTATTCTTTTCATCGACGAGTTACATACCATGGTCGGCGCAGGTAAATCTGAGGGCTCAATGGATGCTGGCAATATGTTAAAACCAGCTCTTGCTCGAGGTGATTTACACTGTATGGGCGCAACAACCCTTGATGAGTATCGTCAGTATATTGAAAAGGATGCAGCCCTAGAACGTCGTTTCCAGAAGGTTTTCGTTGGAGAGCCTTCAGTTGAGAGCACAATTGCAATTCTGCGTGGTCTTAAGGAGCGTTATGAGATTCATCATCACGTTCAGATTACAGACCCTGCAATTGTAGCCGCAGCAACCCTGTCCAACAGATATATATCTGACAGACAGCTTCCTGATAAGGCCATTGACCTTATTGATGAGGCTGCTGCAAGTATCAGACTGCAGATTGACTCCAAGCCAGAGCCTCTGGATAAACTGGACCGTCGTCTGATTCAGCTGAAGATGGAACGTCAGACCGTTGCAAAGGAAACCGATGAAGCAAGTAAGAAACGTCTTGCAGCTATTGATGAAGAAATTGCACAGAAGGATGAGGAATACAAAAAACTCACCGATATGTGGAAGCACGATAAGCTGATTTTAGACGGTACTCAGAAGCTGAAGGTTAAACTAGATGCTGCTCGTCATGAGTTTGATGTTGCCAAGAGAAACAGTGACCTTAACAGAATGAGTGAACTGCAGTACGGTATCATCCCAACTCTGGAAAAGCAGATTGCTCAAATCAATGAGGCTTCTGGAAATGGCTCTGATACACAGCTTGTTCGTAACAAGGTAACTGATGCAGAGATTGCCGAGGTTGTATCTAAGGCAACCGGTATTCCTGTATCAAAGATGCTTGAAGGAGAACGTTCAAAACTTCTGAGAATGGAAGAGTCTCTGCACAAGCGTGTTATTGGTCAGAGTGAGGCTGTTGAAGCTATTGCCAATGCAATCAGACGTAGCAGAGCTGGATTGTCTGATCCGAACAGACCTATTGGCTCATTCATGTTCCTAGGTCCAACCGGTGTAGGTAAGACAGAGCTGTGTAAAGCTCTAGCTGAATTCCTGTTTGATACAGAAAAGGCTATGGTTCGTATCGATATGTCTGAGTTTATGGAGAAGCACACTGTTTCAAGACTGGTTGGTGCGCCTCCAGGATATGTTGGTTACGAGCAGGGCGGTTATCTGACAGAAGCCGTACGTCGCAGACCTTACTCTGTGATCCTTCTTGACGAAATTGAAAAGGCTCATCCTGATGTTT